>CAMBGL010000005.1 GCA_945866155.1 Bifidobacterium breve | reverse complement strand
CTACAACAATTATTTATGGCAAATATAGAAATAAAGTTGGCCTACCTGAGGATATAAGTATTGCGGCTGTACTAAAGGCCACTGATAGCGACAAGAACAATAAGTCCGAAAAGGGTTATCAGAGTAACTAAACGTCTCGTTTTATAATTCACGCCCGAAGACTTTCTATTTTTGATGGAATCAATAGAGTAATAACTAAAGAAATTATTATAAGGACTGGAACCATCATGTATGCCCGGGATATGCCAAGGTGATCACCAAGGACACCTAATATGAATGGCGCAAGACCAATAGCAAGACCGGCGGCAATGGAACTTCGGGCAATCGCTAAATCTGGTTTGTTATTACTCAATGTGATGAGTCGCACTGATGAGAGACTAAATTGAGTTGAGATTCCTAGTCCCACACCAAAGAGTGCAATGAGAGAACCAACTAAGTTATGAGAAAACCAGAAAATCATAAAACTAATAAGTTGTAGTGTGATCGCAGCAGCTAACTGATGATCAACAGCAAGTTTCTTGAGAACAATTCCTCCATACCAGCGCCCAATTGCCATACCGGAGCCAACTGCAACAATACATATTGTTGAAACAGCAGCGGTTGAACCTACACGCTCACGAAGCAGCGCTGCAGACCAGAATGTAATTGCGAACTCACTTGAAATACTGCAGAAGAAGCCAAAGAATGCAATCCAGTAGTGGCGAGGAAGTTTGCCGCGTTGTGGACCATCTTCATGCGGAACATGTAATTCAGCATTTTTATCACGAGAAACAAAATAGGTAATGAGAGCAATTGGCAAGGGAAGTAGTAGTCCCCAACGCCAACTAATAGTTGTGCCAGCAAGAATTCCAACGATGAGCGTTCCCATCACGTACCCAGCTGAGCCAATTGCATTTGTTTGAGGAATTGCAAGGGCAGCTGCGCTCTTATAGTGCTGCGCAAGAATTGTCACCATGTTGCTAATAATTGTTGAAGTACCAAAGCCAGTTAGAAATGTTGCGAACAATGTAAAGCCAATTCCTGGGCCAAGCACAAACATCAGTACCCCGACAGAGAAGATATTCACCCCTATCCAGGTAGTTTTGATACGCCCATATTTATGGACTAGATGCGGAACTGAAAACCCGGCGATAATTGCAGCAATTCCCATTGCAGTTCCGTGTAATCCCGCAACGGTAAGTGATGTTCCTTGATCAGCGCGAAGCAATGGCTGCGCAGGACTAAAACCACCTAAGTAATAGTTGATAACAATTGCTTGAGCACCGATGGTCCAAAAGACCTTATCGCGCTTGAAGGTAAGTGGCATGAACTAGTTAGAGCGCTGCAACAACAAAGTCAATTGAAGCCGTAAGTGCATCGATATCACTTGGCTCAACTGCAGGGAACATACCGACGCGAAGTTGGTTTTTTCCTAGTTTGCGGTATGGCTCTGTATCTATAATTCCATTTGCACGAAGTGCTGCAGCAACCTTGGTTGCATCAATAGAGTCATCAAAGTTGATTGTTCCAACTACATTTGAACGCATTGCTGGATCAGTTACAAATGGTGTTGTGTATGAGGTCTTTTCAGCCCATGCATAAAGCTTTGATGCAGATTGTGCGCTACGTCCGGCAGCAAATGAGAGTCCGCCATTGCTATTCATCCACTCAATTTGTTCTGCAAGCAGAATAATTGTGGCAAGTGCTGGAGTGTTATATGTCTGATCAAGTCGTGAATTCTCAATTGCAATTCCAAGGTCAAAAAATGCTGGCACCCAACGCTTATCAGCTTTGATTTTTTCAGCGCGTGCAATAGCAGCAGGGCTCATGATTGCGATCCAGAGCCCACCATCGGATGCAAAAGATTTCTGTGGTGCAAAGTAATAGGTATCGCATTGCTTCATATCAACACTGAGCCCACCAGCAGCACTTGTTGCATCAACTAGGACGATTGCACCCTCTGTACCAGCTGGGCGAATAATTGGCATTGAAACACCAGTACTTGTTTCATTATGAGTAAGTGCGTATGTATCGATTCCTGCTTCAGCAACTGCAACAGGATGTGTACCTGGCTCAGATTTGATAACTGTTGGATCTCCAAGAAATGGTGCTTCTGCGGCAGCTATTGCGAACTTAGAAGAAAACTCTCCAAAAACTAAATGTTGTGAACGCTTTTCAATTAAGCCAAATGTTGCGATATCCCAAAATGCAGTCGATCCACCATTACCAAGAATGACTTCATAACCTTCTGGCAATGAAAATAGTGATGTGAGCCCTTCGCGAACATCATGAACAACATTTTTCACAGGCTTTTGTCTGTGTGATGTTCCAAGTATTGATGCGCCACTTTGAATAAGTGCACTCAGTGCTTCGGGGCGAATTTTTGAGGGGCCACAACCAAAACGACCATCTTTTGGTTTGATGTTATCTGGGATCTTTATATCGTTGCTCACACCCATAGCCTAAGGGTAGTAACGAGTGATTACCCAATTAGCAGAACTGTTATCCCGCTCATAGCGCAATCGGTCATGCAGTCTTGAATAACGACCTTGCCAGAATTCAATCGACAATGGAGTAACGCGATACCCGCCCCAATGCGGTGGAACTGGAACGGTAGTTCCCTCGGGCCATTTTTGTGCGGCACCAATAAAACGTTGTTCAAGTTCTTCGCGCGAGGAAAGTGGCGAGGACTGATGACTTGCCCACGCACCAATTTGGCTAGACCAGGGCCGCGTTGCAAAATAGTCGGCAGATTCTTGCGCACTAATTTTTTCAGTCACTCCACTAATTGCAACTTGTCGCTCCATCACATACCAAGGAAATAGGAGTGCAACGTTTTGGTTGAGTTCAATAGCGCGTGCTTTTCGTGAAGAGTAATTTGTGAAGAATGTAAATCCACCCTCTGAAATATCTTTGAGTAAAACGGTGCGAGTACTAATTTGATCGCCATCATCTACGGTGGAAAGCACCATTGCATTTGCTTCAACAATTGCCGGAATGGAGGCAGCCTCTGCTAGCCATTGTGAGAATGCAACAAATGGATCCTCGGGAAGTGACTCCAAGCCAGCCTCGCCATAGGAGCGGCGCATTGCACGGATAGCGTCTCGATCTAAGCGGTTCTCTTCCATAGATGTATCTAACGTCACTTTGGCCTTGGCGTCATCTTCAATTCCAAGTGGTTATGACCACACCGCAAATAGGTGCAGAATTAGGCTCGTAATTACAAATAAGGGAGCACAGCGTGTCTGATGATTTCAAGCCAGGTTTAGAAGGTGTCATTGCTTTTGAATCAGAGATTGCTGAACCAGATAAAGAAGGTAGTGCGCTTCGCTACCGCGGCGTTGATATCGATGACCTAGTAGGTCGTGTTTCATTTGGAAACGTATGGGGATTACTCGTTGATGACGAATTCAATCCTGGTCTTCCAAATGCAGAAAAGTTTCCACTCCCAGTGCACTCAGGTGATGTTCGTGTAGATGTACAAGCAGCAATTTCAATGTTAGCGCCAGCATGGGGATTCAAACCGCTACTCGATATTGATGATGCTGAAGCACGCAGCAACTTAGCGCGTGCATCCGTCATGGTTCTTTCTTATTTAGCGCAAGCTGCTCGCGGAATATATGCACCAGCAGTTCCAGAATCTGAAATTGATAAAGCACATACAGTTGTAGAACGAATGATGATTCGCTGGCGCGGTGAACCAGATCCAGCACACGTTCGCGCAATCGATGCTTACTTTGTATCTGCTGCAGAACACGGAATGAATGCTTCAACATTTACTGCTCGAGTAATTGCATCAACAGGTGCCGACGTTGCAGCTGCACTCTCTGGTGCAATTGGTGCAATGTCAGGTCCACTTCACGGCGGTGCGCCTTCTCGTGTATTGCACATGATTGAAGAAGTAGAAAAGTCTGGCGATGCAACTGCATATGTCAAAGGTTTGTTAGATCGCAAAGAGCGTTTGATGGGATTTGGTCACCGTGTTTATCGCGCTGAAGATCCACGCGCTCGCACACTACGCCGCACAGCTAAAGAATTGAATGCTCCACGTTATGCAGTTGCAGAAGCGTTAGAAAAGGCAGCGCTAAAAGAACTTCATGAGCGCCAACCTGATCGTGTTCTAGAAACCAATGTTGAGTTCTGGGCAGCGATCATTTTGGATTTCGCAGAAGTACCTTCACATCTTTTTACTTCAATGTTTACCGCAGCACGTACTGCTGGCTGGTCTGCACATATTTTGGAGCAAAAGCGCACAGGACGTTTGATTCGTCCATCTGCTCGCTACGTTGGTAAGGCACCTCGCAAGCCTGAAGACGTACAGGGCTGGGATGCAACAGTGGAGCAGCTACACCGCTAATTTCTAAAGTGCTTTATCTGATTCAAAATGATTGAATCAGCCATGGCAAAAGAGGCACGTAGCATTCTCTGGTTTCGAAGAGACCTGCGTATTTCTGATCATCCCGCACTCCTTGCAGCAATTGATGCTGGTGAAAAAATCATTCCTGTTTTTATCTTGGATAAATCACTTATTAAAACTGCGGGAAGTAAGCGTCTTGCCTATTTGGGTCAGTCATTGCGCGCACTCGATGAATCACTAGGTGGTGCGCTTCACGTAATTAGTGGTGATTACATAGATGTTTTCAAAGATCTTATGCAGCGATATAACGCCACGTCTGTACATGTATCTGCAGAATATGAACCATATGGCGCAGCGCGCGATCAGAAATGTGAAGATGCAGGAATTCCACTTGTTCGAACAGGGAGTCCATATGCAGTTGCACCCGGGCGAGTTCGCAAACCAAGTGATGCAACTCCCTATCGCGTGTATACGCCTTTCTATAAAGCATGGTGCGCACATGGTTGGCGCAAGCCCGCAATTACACCGAAAGTAATTCCTGCAATAAAACCGGAGGGTTTTGCACGTGAATTTCCTGATTGGCAATTACCTGCAGGTGCAGTCATAACTGAAGCAGGTGAAAAAGCTGCACTAAAAAGATTCAAACAATTTCAAGCTAAGGCACTCGATACGTATGACGAAGATCGAAATATGGCTGGTATTGATGGCACAAGCAAGATGAGCGCTCCATTGAAATGGGGCGAGGTGCATCCACGTACATTGCTTGCAGAATTAGGTGAGAGCAAGGCTCATGATGTTTTTAGGAAAGAGATTGCTTGGCGTGAGTTTTACGCCGATATTCTTTTTCACAATCCACATACAGAAACCGAGTATTACGCACCAAAGTTTGCACAGATGCGTTATGACGAACCAGGTGAGAAATTCACTGCATGGTGTGAGGGCAAGACTGGCTACCCATTTGTAGATGCTGCGATGCGCCAATTACTTCACGAGGGATGGATGCATAATCGAACCCGAATGGTTGTCGCGTCATTTCTAGTAAAAGACTTACATCTGGAATGGCAACATGGTGCAAATTTCTTTATGGAACACCTTGTCGATTTTGATGTTGCATCGAATTCTCATGGCTGGCAATGGACAGCAGGATGCGGCACAGATGCATCCCCGTATTACCGAATCTTCAATCCAATTGAGCAAGGCAAGCGCTTTGATCCCAATGGTGACTACATCCGAAAATATGTGCCAGAACTTGAGCACCTCACTGCTGATGAAATTCATGAACCTTGGCTTGCTCCAACAGCATATGACAATGGTTATATGGAAAGAATCGTTGATCATGCTGCAGAGCGTCTTGAATCTCTGGCACGCCTTGAAGAGATAAAAACTACCTAACCCGCAAAGACGCCAATTCCCTCACGCTTTGCTTGGTACATAGCTAGATCTGCTTTTCGTAAGAGATCTTGAGATCCATCATTTGTAATGTGTCCGATACTTACTCCGATATTGATACTTTCTCCTCGAATAAGAAATGGATAACTCAGTGTTGCGTGCAGTGCTAATGCAACTTCCATAGTGTGTTCGTAACTTCCAGTAACTATTACTCCAAACTCATCGCCTCCAAGACGCGCCAAGAGTGCATCATTCGGTAGCGCTCTACTGAAGCGCCCCGCTACTTGTTGCAGAACAATGTCACCAATTTCATGGCCATGACTATCGTTTATCGGTTTGAAACCATCGAGATCTAGTAGAAGTAATGCACCATCTTTATCAGTAAAAAGTGCAAGCTCTCCAATCAATTTACGACGATTTGGTAATCCAGTGAGTTCATCGGTACGAGCAAGAATTCTCTCTTCGCCAATAGCGCGCGCTTCTTTCAAGGCGATAGTCATTCGGAAAAATGCGAGTAGCAGAGTCGCAATCGTTGGAAAGAGAATAAAACTTGGGAAGTAACCTGGGTTGAGGGCAACTATTGCCAAGAGGGTAGCGCTGAGAAAAACTGAAATTGTAAGCATGATTGGGTTCACGCTCTTCTGTGAATTAGTTATATCCCCTCTATGCCACAACGATTCACTGATAAGGGCTAGCGCGATCAACCAACCATTATCTACAAAAGAACCGAAACGATATGTTCCATTGACGCTTTGCCATAGAAAATGAAAATCCGAAAATGTGAATGCGAGAATCCCTAGCGCCAAGAAGGCGCTTCTTTTTCCTCGCAATTGCGTAAGAAATGATGTCCCAACGACGGTAATGAGTACTAAGTCGGCTACTGGAAAACAAACTGAAAAGAAGGTTGAGACTAAATCGCCATTGAAGCTAGGAAGCACTGGCTTTATCAAAAATGCAGTGACGAGTGAACTCAAACCTAAGCCGATAATGGAGGCATCCATTACTTCAAGTGAAGATAATTTATTCTTTGGCGAAGAGATCCTAGGTAATCCAATGAGGGCAAACGGGTAAAAGAGAAGGTAGAAAGTATTTGCAAGTATTTGTGCATGAGATGAGAGATCATAAAACGAGGAAATACTCGATATTAGAGAACCAAATCCCCACAGACTAAAAGCGATTGAAATAGAAATAATTGCAATCCGATTTGATTCACTAAAATTTCTAGCAACACGTAAAACAATGATTAGTACAGCAAAGTTGTATAAAAATATTTCATTGATGGCAAGTGGAGAGCTAGAGAATTGCCCAATAAGCAGATGAAGAAGTATGAGAATAGGAAGAGAGAGCCTGAGTATCTTTTGCTCTCTCACCTACCCCAGTAAATTACTTTTTCTTATCTCTAAGAATAGGGACAGCCTAAGGATTAGTAGCCTTTGCTACAGATTAATTTCGTCATAGCAAGGCCATCTTTTACCTCGTTCTGAGCATTTGTATATTGGGCAAGTGCTTGTCCACGATACGTTGTCTGGCGAGTCAATGCGCGTTGGTATGTGGTGGAACCTGAACCAGCGATTGCCTTTTCCCAAGCTTTGATTGCTTCTTTCCACTTATCAATAGTTGCTTTATTTTTTGCAAGATTTGCTGCATCTGCTTGAACAAGTGCAAGAGCCGCTTTTGCTTTATCTAATTCAGCTTGGAATTTTGGAATAGCAAGTGCTGCATCTGCCATAGATTTTTGTGTTGCTGCAATTTCAAGATCGAGTTGGGCGACAGTGGCATCGGTTGATGTCTTAATCTTTGGAAGATTTGCCTTAGTCGTTGTATATGAGTTAGCAGTAGTAAGGCAATCAGTTGATAGCCAAGTCAATTTTGAATTCTTGACTGTTGGATTCTTTGCACACTTGTAAGTGCCATTACTTGTCTTTGATGTTGCACCTGACTTTGAGCAGGGGGTGCCATTACTGATCTTTACGGCAGCACTTGCAGGAACTGCAGTGACTACACCAGCGACTAGAAGACCAGCGATTGATGAAATAGCAATCTTGCGAAACATCTAAAACCTCCATTGATTATCTGACAATGGTAGCCATGGCTCCCTGAGATTTGCGGGATAAACTTGGCCATACCGCTGTGAAATTTATGTGAATTGCGGGCCTAACGCCTTTGTCTGGCTCGAATATTGATTCCTAGTTTTCGCACAATAGGGCGTGGAGAGAAACGCGCAAAGGTACTCAGTAATAGGTATTGCCAACCTGGAACAGATATCGCCTTA
The DNA here is from genome assembly GCA_945866155.1 of Bifidobacterium breve. Lineage (GTDB taxonomy): Bacteria > Actinomycetota > Actinomycetes > Nanopelagicales > Nanopelagicaceae > Planktophila. Next base: position 14,895 of record CAMBGL010000005.1, on the reverse strand, counting down.
CCTGCCTGGCTATCACTCCATGCTTTTTTTGCCACCGTATCGGATGTAAGCCACATGAATTCGGGAAGTGCTGACATTTTCATTTTCCCGCGTTGATGAAATTCAGTATGCGTAAAGCCTGGGCAGAGCGCCATAATTTTTATATTTGTTTTTGATAATTCCATATGAATGGATTCGGATAAGACAGTGAGGTAAGACTTCGACGCGCTATATGTACCACCGGCTATCCAACTAGCAACGGATGAAACATTAATAATTGTTCCAGAATTTCTTTCTTTCATTTTAGGAAGTACAACATGCATACAACGCATAGGAGCGCGCACGAGCACATTCAATAATTCTTCTTCAGCGACTATCGAACTTGTTGTAAATGCATACTTGATACCGAAACCAGCATTATTTACAAGAACTTCAATCTCATTCTCTGCCAAATATTGCTCAACAATTGCACATCCAGAATCTAAAGATAGATCTGCTTGAATGATTGCTGTTTCAACTTGGTAGCTACTTTTCAAAAACTCTGCGCGCTCAAGCAAGCGTGAATGATCGCGAGCAACAAGGACAATATTGAATCCTTGGGATGCGAGTAAGCGTGTGAAACTTTCGCCGATTCCCGAGGTGGCCCCTGTTACCAGTGCCCATTTTCTCATAGTGCTACTTTATCAATGCGTAATTCACCAATGGCACCTACAGGCACGAATGGTCTATTTGGTCTAATAAATGGAATAGCTAGATATCTTTCATTTTGAAGAGGACGCTCATCTTTTTCGCCTTTATTTGGCCACATTGAAAATGCACGTTCAGCTTGTGCAGTAATAGTCAGTGATGGATTAACACCAAGGTTTGCAGTAATTGTTGATCCATCTACTACATGCAAAGTCGGATAGTTATAAACGCGGTGATAAGGATCAATAACACCATTCTTATCATCAGTTCCGATTACACATCCACCGACAAAATGCGCGGTAAATGGCGCACCAATGAGGTCGCCGACATTTCCACCAGCGATCCCGCCATAATTCTTAGCTATACGTTTGACTGTTTCATTTGCTGCTGGAATATATGTAGCGTTGGGATGCTGCGAATCATTCTGTGATGTGAGTTTGAAGCCAAAGATTCCCCGTTTACCGCTTACCTTTATGGACGAATCAACATTTTGCATAACAAGGGCGATGACGGTGCGCTCACTCCATTTACGAACATTCAAAATTGTTGCAAAGAGTGATGGCTTTGCTAAGAATTGCTGCATCCAATGTTTGCGCCGAGTTTTTGATGTCCACCCATCGGTAAGAATTGTCTGCAGTAACCCCATTGAGTTACTTCCTTTACCGTATCGAACAGGCTCAACATGAGTATCTGGTGCCGGATAAAAGGATGAAGTGATTGCAGCACCGCGACTAAAATCAATTTTTGTTGTTGGCATAATCGCGCCAGTGAGTGCTTCGCTATTTGTCCGCGATAAATTACCTAGAAAATCTGAGATATTGGGCAAAGTTGTTGCTTTGAATTTATGCATCAGTTTCTGGGTGTTATAAGTACCAGCAGCAATAACAACATCGCGTGCAAGAAATGTTGAGCCCCTGGAACCAAAGGGATCGTTAGTCTTTTTTGTTGTTATCTTCCAACTGCCATCACCCAGTTGTTCAATCTTTGTCGCTGTTGTCAATGGAAATACTTTTGTCCCGGCCTTTTCAGCTAGACCTAAATAATTCTTTGGAAGAGTGTTCTTTGCATTATGGCGGCAACCAGTCATGCAACTTCCACAATTTGTACAACCCACACGTGCAGGTCCGACACCACCAAAGTATGGATCTGCGCTTTCAACTCCTTCGCCTTTACCAAAATGAATGCCTAATGGTGCAAGTGTGAATGTGTGACCAACGCCCATTTCGTGGGCAACTTCTTTCATTGCTTGATCACTAGGGGAGAAATAAGGATTGAGTTCAACTCCTAACATGCGCCTAGCTAAATCGTAATAAGGCGTAAGTTCTGATTTCCAATCAGTAATTGATTTCCACTGAGGATCGTTGAAATATTTATCATCTGGTTGATACAAAGTATTCGCATAGACAAGGGAACCACCACCAACTCCTGCACCTGCCAAGATAAGCACATCGGGTAGTGCGTGAATTCTTTGAATTCCATAAAAACCCAATGCTGGTGCAAAGAGGAATTTGCGCAATCGCCATGAAGTCTTTGGAAAATCCTTATCTTCAAATCGACGACCAGCTTCTAGGACTGCTACCGAATAACCTTTTTCGCGAAGGCGAAGTGCTGCAACAGATCCACCAAAACCTGAGCCGATTACGACAACGTCGAACTCTTTGGTAGGCATGGAATCCAATCTAGGTCTTTTCATAAAGTTTAAGACAAACTCTTAGCTTTATAAGCCTAAAGTGGCGAAAAATTATTATCAATAGGTCAAATCTGAGAAGATACTCACTCAACTTCAGTCCCCGTAGCTCAGTGGATAGAGCAACCGCCTCCTAAGCGGTAGGTCGCAGGTTCAACTCCCGCCGGGGACACTCTCTCATCTGCAAATCATTTGCAATTTTACTTTTATTTTTTCACACTCTATCTTTCTCACTATTGGTTTCAAGCGAAAGGTAGTCACGGTGTTTCTTACAAAGCGTCGCGTTATTGATTACTGTCGCATCACCAGCACTAGCTGCTGATTTTTACTTTTTTTATTTTGTAACAACATCTAAATTTTCGTTTTATCAATCCAAATCAAATAAATTTCAATCAATAACTAAGTGAGGAAAATAATGTCAAAATCAAGAAAGTTTTTCGCAGGAGTAGCAATTACTGGACTTCTTACTTCGATAGGTGCAATTCCTGCTGAAGCTCGTCCAAAAAATCAAGCTCGTGCAGTAGCGCAGGCAGATTGGCTCGAGAAGAATATCGATAATCCAAATGTACGCATCATTGAAGTTAGTACAGAGCCAGGTGTGTACGAGCGAGGCCATATTAAGAACTCAGTAAAACTTGTCTGGCATACGGATCTTGTTGATACTGTAAATCGCGACATTATTAGTCAAGCAAACTTTACTGAACTTGTGCAAAAGGCTGGAATCAATGAAGACACAACGGTTGTTCTATATGGAGATAAGAACAACTGGTTTGCAGCATGGGGTGCATGGATATTCAATCTCTACGGACAAAAAGATGTTCGTGTACTCGATGGTGGCCGCGTGAAGTGGGAGAAGGATGGTCGCGCTCTCACAACTGCAGTTCCAACTTTCAAAGCGGGAAATTTTGCTGCAAAACCAGCAGATAAATTACTTCGTGCAAATTTAGCAAAAGATGTATTGCCTGTAGCAAAAAAGTTCAAGACAGCAACCTTGATCGATATTCGTTCAGCTGATGAATTCAGCGGAAAGATTTTTGCACCAGCAGGATTTCAAGAAACAGCAGTTCGTGCGGGCCATATTCCAGGTGCAATCAATATTCCTTGGGGTCTCAATGTCAATGCAGATGGAACCTTCAAGACCGTAGCTGAACTAAAGAAACTCTATGCAGATAAGGGAATTACTGGTGATGACCAGATAATTACCTACTGCCGTATTGGTGAGCGTTCATCACTCACGTGGTTTGTGTTGAGCGAAATCCTTGGCTTCCAAAAAGTTAAGAATTATGACGGATCATGGACCGAATATGGAAACTCTGTAGGTGCTCCAATCAACAATCCTGCAGGAACAGTCTGGGGAGCTTCCTAATTTCTACATTTCACGCGGAGAGCAGCAACCTCACAGATTCTGAGGTTGCTGCTTTTACGTGGACTCGTAAAGAGAAGATCCGTACAGCAGTTTCATTTGTAGTTATTGCAGCCTTACTTCTTCTTGCATACGTACTCTCATCAAACACGAGTAATTCAACTGCCCCAATCTCTTTGCTCATTGGAATGAGTTTAGGTTTGCTCTTGGAGCGAGGCCGTTTTTGTTTCTTCTGTATTTTTCGAGATGGCATAGAGGATAAGAACACAACCCCATTTCTCTCTGTTCTTATAGCTATTGCTGTCGGCTCTATTGGTTACTCAATTATTTTTGGGCAATTCCTGCCGGATACATCTACAGATCGTTTGCCGCCTGCAGCGCATATTGGCCCAGTCAGTTGGGTTTTAGCAGTTTCAGCTTTTGTTTTTGGAATTGGAATGGCGCTATCTGGCGCATGTATTAGCGGCCACCTCTATCGACTTGGTCAGGGATACCTTCGTGCAATTCCTGCTCTACTAGGAACACTAATTGGTTTCGTCATTGCTTTTCTAACATGGAACTGGCTCTACCTCAATGCAATTTCTGATGCACCAACTATTTGGTTACCGCATTATGTTGGTTACTCAGGTGCGCTACTCATTACTCTTGCAGCACTTTTACTCCTTGCTTATATTGCAATTCGCAGGGGTACAAATTCAGATCCAATTCGAAATGTTCCCCAGGCATCTATTTCGCTCAAGGCAACACTCAAGAACCTCATTACACAGCGTTGGAGTCCAATTACAACTGGTGCAATCGTTGGAGTATTAGGAACAATTGCATATCTACGCGTCGAACCGTTAGGCGTTACGCGTCAACTCAGCACAACGGCGCGCTCATTTATGAATTCAAATCAAATAGGGCCAGAAACATTGGTTGGACTCGATCTAATGGCTGGTTGTGTTGCGGTAGTAACAGAGACAATTACCAATAATGGCTGGCTTATTCTTGGCTTGATTGGAACTTCATTTGCAGCAGCATTTGCTGGCGGACGTTTTAAATTCTCTCAACTGACTCCAAAGAATGCTTCAACTGCTTTAGTGGGTGGCATTTTTCTTGGTTGGGGATCAATGACATCACTAGGTTGCACTATCGGTGTTCTTTTATCAGGAACCCAAGCCTTTGCACTTTCTGGTTGGGTTTTCTTTGCCTTTGTATTTCTTGGGAGTTTTGTAGGTATAAAACTTAAGTTTCATACAACAGGCTAGTGAGCGCTATTTCAGATCCCGCCAGTAACAATTATGAAAAAATAATTGTTCTCTTGCCTACAAGAAAGATTCGATCTTCAGAATAGAGTTTTACTGCCTTTGCAAGAACGCGTCTTTCAATATCTCGACCAATTGCAAGTAAATCTTCGGCTGTTGATGAGTGAGATACATGTGCAACATCTTGTTCAATAATTGGGCCTTCATCTAATTCATCAGTGACAAAGTGGGCTGTTGCTCCGATAATTTTCACGCCGCGGTCATGAGCTTGGTGATAAGGCTTGGCACCTTTGAATCCTGGCAAGAAGCTATGGTGAATGTTGATAATTTTGGCAGGCATTTGATTACAGAAATTCTTTGATAGAACTTGCATGTAACGAGCAAGAACAACAAAATCAATTTTGAGTTCTGAAATCTTTGCCAGGATTGCTTTCTCTTGTGCATCCTTGTTATCAGCACTCACTGGTAGGTGCAGAAATGGAATTCCGTGGGATTCAACTAACTCTTTGAGCTCTATGTGGTTTGAAACAACTAATGGGATATCAATATGTAATTCACCGAGTTCAAATAAGTAGAGAAGATCGCGAAGACAGTGACTCTCTTTTGTTACCAAAATTAGTGCACGAGGTTTTTGATTTGTGGGACGAATTGATAAAGAGGGGGAGAAACGAGAGAGCTCTTTATCCAATGAATCATTAGCCACTTTTTCACCTTGAGAAGTTTCAAAGCGTGTGCGCATAACAAATGTTTTTGTTGTGGGATCCGTAAATTGCTGATTCTCAATAATGTTGCCACCGCAATTGAGAATTGCAGTTGTCATCGCATGCACGATTCCTGGTTGGTCAGCACACTGCAGGGTTGCCAGAAGATCCATGTAGGTAGGGTAAAGGAAACTAGTGCTTGAGAGTAAATCGTCGCATGAATTTTGGTGCCCACCAGTTAAATTCTCCAAATAGTCGCATCAGTGCGGGGACTAATAGTGCTCGAACGATTGTTGCATCGAGTAGAACTGCTAAGGCCACACCGAATCCGAGCATTTTGATTGATGTAACACCGCTAGTTACGAATGCTCCAAAGACAACTGCGAGCAATAGCGCGGCTGCAGTAATGATACGGGCAGAGCGTTGTAGCCCTGTTGCAACTGCTTCGATATTACTTTTACCAGCCAAATGTTCTTCGCGAATGCGAGATAGTAAGAATATTTCATAATCCATTGATAAACCAAAGACAACAACAGCAACAAGGATGCACGAGCCTGTATCGAGAGTCCCTGTAACGGTGAAATCACCGACAAGCCATTTGAGATGACCATCAATGAATACCCAGGTAATTGCACCTAATGTTGCAAGCAAGGAGAGGGCATTGAGTAGCACTGCCTTTATTGGCAAGATAATGGATCCAGTAAATATAAATATAAGAATCAAAACACTGAGTGCCACCCAACCAAGGGCCCATGGCAAGGTACGAGCAATTCCATCTTGCGAATCAGTGAAGTCTGCCGCTGTGCCACCTATAAGAATACCTTCAGGTTTTTCTAGCGCTCTAATGGAGCGAATGAGATCTTCCGCAGCTGTTGTCCGAGAACTAATGGAGGGAATCACCTGAATACGAATGTCATCTCCATAGATTTCTGGAGTACCAATTCTCGCGACACCTTCAATGCGTGAAACTTGATTTAGATACCTTTGTAATTCTGCTTTTTTTCCAACGCCGCCTGGAAATATCACTTCGATCGGACTGCCTTCATATGATGTGAAGCGATCAGTAATCACTTGTCCAGCGATTGCAGAAGGATGAGAAGCGGGAAGTACTCGCGAATCAATTTGAGCAAATGCAATATTTGTAACAGGTGCTGCAAGGATTGCAAGAAGTGCCAAAGAACCTAAAGTAACAATTACGGGACGTTTCATTACATTTCGAGCAGTATGTGCCCAACGACCATCTTCTTTGGGCGTTATTCCACTCTTGCGCACTACACCTTTATCAATCTTTTCACCGACAATTGCGAGAAGAGCAGGCAATGGAATGAGTGCTCCTAGAACTGCAATTGCAACAACTGAAACGCCTGCCATTCCAAAAGATTTGAGAAAATTCAGTGGGAAAAGAAGTAGAGATGCAAGGGTGACAAGGACTGTGAGACCTGAGTAGAAGACTGTTCTTCCAGCTGTTGCAACTGTTTCGATAACAGAATCTTCCACGCTCTTGCCGTGATGGAGTTCTTCTCTAAATCGATTAACCATCAGTAGGGCGTAATCAATACCGAGTCCCATTCCTAAACCTGTGACGAGATTGAGGGCAAAGACACTCACGTTGGTAAATAAAGAGAATATGAAGATTAGCAAGAATGATCCAAGGATTGCGCTGATTCCAATAACGAGAGGCATTGCTGAGGCGACGAGTGCGCCAAATACGAATGCAAGGAGCACAAAGGTCAACGGGATAGCTATTGATTCTGCAAGCTTCAGGTCTTTCCCAATTTTCTCATTGATGGAATTAGTTATTACTCCACCACCAGATGCATAAATTGTGAGTGGACCTTTCTTACCTTCAAAATTCTTTTGGATATCTGCACCAATGGATCCATAAGTATTAAAATCATTTACCTTTATATCAGCGTAGACAAAAAGAAAGGCAGCCTTGGAATCATTTGACTTCAAACTTGGTGCACCACCGGTTGACCAGTATGAAATAGTCTTTGAGACACCAGATACTTTAGAAACTTTATTTTCAAGCTCTTGTGCGGCGCTAGCAATCTCTGGGTCTGCAATATCTAAATTTCCAGAGTCAACGACTAAAATAGCAACTGGCTCTTGAACTTTGAATGTTTCTGTCAGGTACGCACCCGCCTTAGCTGATTCGCTGCCTAAATCTGAATATCCACCAGTATCAAGTTTTCCAAATGCAAGAGAACCAACTCCGCCTGCGGCAATAATTCCAATAAGAAAGAGTGTGAGCACGCCTTTGCGACGCCTAACAATGAATCTGCCTAAAGATTCAAACATCTTCGAACTCCTTATTAGTTATTTGAGCGATAGAATTACCAGCATGAGCGATATTTTTCAAAAAGTTACTTCGGATGAGATTGATCCCGAAGAGAGCGTTGAACAAAATCGTCGAGACGAAGAAATAAAGTTAGATAAGCCCCCACACCATCAGGATTAGTCAGCAGATGGCGCAGGTGTTGGCGCCGGTGCCGGTGTTGGAGTGCTTGCAGGAACACTTGCCGAACTCTTTGAAACTGAATCAGTTTTATAAAATCCCGATCCTTTGAATACCACGCCAACTGCTGAATAAATCTTGCGCACTTCGCCATTGCACTCTGGGCAATGAGTAAGTGATGCCTCTTCAAAAGTTTGAAAAGTCTCAAATTCGTGGCTACAGGTATTGCATGCATATTGATATGTAGGCATGACCTGCTCCGTTCATTCGGGGGTAGCCCTCGCGGGACACCTTGGGGTAGAAGTAAAGTGTAAAGAAGTGAGACGATAGAGGGAAATCTGGAGAGGAAAAGAGATGAAGTTGGGCAAGGTTCACGCACTGATTGCTGGTTTTACGCTTTCTATCTTCACATTGATTCCAGCCCATGCAAATTCTTTAGTAGCTACTTCACCAATTAGTGGTTCTACAACAACAACTGCTCCTACTTCAGTCACAGTTACTGCTCAGATTGCATTACTTGATGAGGGTAATGAGATTACCGTCACCGACCCTGCAGGAAATCGTGTTGATGATGGAACTATCACCGTCGATCAAATGAATGTCAGCGTTGGACTTCGTGCATTAGTTGATGCAGGAATTTATAGAGTCAGTTACATATTGCTAACCGATGGTGAAGATCCACTTGAGGGAAGTTTTACATTCAATTTTTCATCACCCAATATTATTGAACCTGCACCAGAACCATCACCAACTCAGAGTTCGCAAAGTGCTGGAAGTAGTTGGGGAACAAATGTATTTGTTATATCTCTTTTGGTGCTTGCCTTTTTAGTTCTAGTTGGTCTTTCCCTTTATGCACGAAAGCTCTTCAAAAATAGATGAGTGGTCCGCTGATAAGTGCAGGAGTGACCTTTAGTAAGTTTCTCAATATTTCAGCAAGTTTTGCCCTTGTTGGAACGCTGTTAGCAATGGCATTTCTTCTACTAGATACTGAGGGAAAACTTTCTACTTCTGCCCAAAAGCTTCGATCCCTACTTCAACTTTCTGCACTTCTTTGGTTTTTTGGAAGTGTAGGAACGATATTTTTTACGCTAGCCAACATCTTAGGTCAGTCCCTTACTGCAGCTCTCGACCCCACTGTGATGCGCTCGTTTCTTACTCAAGTAACGCTAGGTCAGTATTTTCTCTTTCAAACTGTGATTTCTCTTGTTGTTTTATTTTCAGCGAAGAGAATACAAAGGATAAATACAACAATTTTATTATTGGTACTCTCAATCGTTGGAATCATTACTCCTGTTTTCCAAAGCCATGCAGCCTCTAGTGGTTCTCACTCACTAGCTATTGGCTCCCTTGTAGTTCATGTAGTTGGTTTAGCACTATGGGTAGGTGGAATTTTTGCTCTTATTTTTATCGATTCGAAAGATCGAATCATTGCAGTGCCTCGTTTTAGTGTTTTAGCTCTATGGAGTGCGATTGCAGTTGTCATTAGTGGTAGCGCAAATGCTTGGGTACGCCTTGATTTCAAATCTGCGTGGCAAACAACATATGCCTTAGTTGTTATAGCCAAGATTGTATTAACAATCGCGCTGCTTGCTATGGGATACATACATCGAAGAAATCTGAGTAAAAAATCTGCAATTGATTGGGTTTCAATGGCACGGCTGATATTGGTTGAAGCTTTCATCATGGTGAGTGCATTAGTGCTGGGTGCATGGCTATCATCTAATCAAGCGCCAATTCGCAACTCAGAAGAAACAGCTAATACAGCTCTTACGCTTGCAGGAATTGAAACACCACCACCGCCGACACTTTCTCGTATTTTACTTTCGTATGAACCAGATGCCCTCATGATTGGGCTTTTAGTGACAGCTGTTGCTCTATATATAAAAGGAGTAATCGTCCTTACAAAACGTGGTGACAAATGGCCAGTTGGGCGAACTATTTCTTTTGCACTTGGAATTTCCGTAATTGATTTTGCAACAAGTGGAGGATTGGGACTATACGCAAACTTTGCTTTTTCTTATCATATGGCTGCGCACATGTTTTTAGGAATGATTGCACCTATTGGAATAGTTTTAGGAGCGCCAATAACTTTAGCGCTGCGAACATTGCCACAAGGGAGAACATCTACCGAGCGTGGGGTAAGAGGCTCATTAATCTCTGCCCTTCATTCTCGTGTAGGGCGCTTCTATACAAACCCACTGATTGCATTAGCAATCTTTGATGGTTCACTATTTGCGCTCTACTTCACCTCACTATTTGGCGGAATGATGCAGAGCCATGTGGGCCATTTCTTTATGAATTTTCATTTCATAATGGCAGGCACACTTTTCTTTTATGTGGTTGTAGGAATAGATCCCAATCCTCGCAAGATTCCACATTTAGTAAAGATTGTGATTCTCTTTGCAGCAATGAGTATTCATGCATTTTTCTCGGTTGCTCTGATGTCAACCACAACCCTGATTGATCAAGGCTATTTTGCATCACTGAAAACTCCATGGCTTATTGATTTACTTGCAGATCAAAATAGAGGCGGCGCAATAGGTTGGGCAATGGGTGAGATTCCAATCCTTCTCGCACTTGTAGCGACATTTATTCAGTGGATGCGCGATGACTCACGCGAGGCAAATCGAATAGATAAGAACACGGCTCGAATGGCAGCAATGGGTCAACCAGATGAATTAGCGCAATATAACCAGTATCTTTCGGAACTAGCTAAGAATGATAAGGATGTGCGTTGATGGAAGCGCTATTTGATTTACCCGATGAATATAAGGAATTGCGCAGCAGTGTTCGAGCACTCGCAGAGAAAGAGATTGCACCACATGCGCGCGAAGTTGATGAGGAACATCGCTACCCACAAGAAGCAGCAAAAGCACTTGCACGAGCAGGTTTATCTGCAGCCCATGTTGCAACGCAATACGGTGGACAAGGTGCAGATGCATTAGGTGTGGTAATCATCATTGAAGAGATTGCAAGAGTGTGCGGCTCTTCTTCACTTATTCCCGCAGTGAACAAATTGGGCTCCTTGCCACTAATACTTGGAGGAAACGAAGAGCAGAAGAAACGTTGGCTTACACCGCTTGCTCAAGGTGGTGGATTTTCATACTGCCTATCTGAATCCGATGCAGGTTCTGATGCATCTGCACTTCGTACAAAAGTTGAACGCAAGGGTGATACTTGGATTTTGAATGGAAGTAAAAAATGGATTTCAAATGCCGGAATCTCAGATTTTTATACAGTCGTTGCACAAGGTGATGCTTCGCTAGGCTCAAAAGGAATTACAGCATTTATAGTTGAAAAATCTGATCCAGGAGTTTCTTTTGGTGCGCCAGAGAAGAAGATGGGATTTAGGGGTTCACCGACCTGCGAAGTTTATTTCGATGGTGTTGTGCTCAATGATGATCGTCGAATTAGTGCAGTGGGCGAGGGATTTACATTAGCTATGAATACCTTAGATCACACTCGCATAACAATTGCAGGGCAAGCACTAGGCCTTGCTCAAGGTGCCTTAGATGTGGCAACGAAATATTCACATGAACGTAAGCAATTTGGAAAAGAGATTTTTGATTTTCAAGCAATTCAATTTATGTTGGCTGACATGGCTATGAATATAGCTGCAGCGCGCCAACTCACTTATGCAGCAGCTGTGAAGAGCGAACGAGGCGAGAAAGATTTGAGATTCTTTTCGGCAGCGAGTAAATGTTTTGCTAGTGATGTAGCAATGAAAGTTACTCAAGATGCTATTCAAGTTCTAGGTGGATATGGATACGTATCGGATTATCCTGTGGAGCGAATGATGCGTGATGCAAAATTGACACAAATATATGAAGGAACCAATCAAATTCAACGAATAGTAATGGCTAGAAATCTTCCTAACTAAATCGGTGGAGCGATTCTGGGGTTAGAGCCGCTTTAACCTTGATATCAAATGATTCACTCGGCAGCGCTGTCGATGTGAATTCGTTGGAATAAATAAGAGCAATAGTGAAGGCATCAAGCGATGCAAGTGCGCGATCGTAGAATCCTTTACCTTTTCCTAATCGATTTCCAAAATGGTCGATGGCTAGTGCAGGAACAATCACAGAATCAATGTGAGATAAATCGATAAATAGTTCACCGGTAGGTTCATAGATTCCAATGATCTTTTCGACACTGGCAAGATTTCCATCCCAGAAGCGCCACTCTAATTCTTCTCCATTGATGCGAGGCAAAAGCACCCTAATTCCCAGGGCTATCAAGTTTTTATTTATAGCATCAGTATTAGGTTCGTCACCATAGGAAAAATAGGAAGCGATGATTTTCGAACTAGCAATTTCTGGAATATCTAGTAGTTTTTCGAAAGTAAAATTCTCGTTATTCTCCAAACGCATCTGACGATAGTGCTCGCGAAGAGCGGACTTTTCGTCGTTCGAGTTCATCGAAATCCCCTAGAAATATGTGTGGAACAAGTAAGGTGTGATTATGGCAGAGCAAACAAGAGTTGATGAGTTTCTTACATCGCTTCTCGGTATTTGCGCTCCCCTTGATTCCTTTGAAATGTCACTTCTTGATGCTCATGGAGCGACCCTTGCCTCCGATATTTATGCTGGCGAACGATTGGTAATGCGAGCAGGAAGTCGAATTAGATCTACTCAAATTGGACTAGCAGCATCTATCGGCCGTGATCGCCTACCAACTCGTCCACATCCACGAGTTGTTGTGCTCTCTGCTGGCCCAGATCTTGTTGAACCTGGAAAATCTCTAGTTGACGATGAAGAGTTTGAAACGAATTCTTGGCTACTGACAACAGCAGTGCGCGAAGTTGGAGCTGTTGCTTATCGCGTTCATTCAATTCCAGATGATGAAGAAGAATTACGCAAAGTTATTGAAGACCAGTTAGTACGAGCAGATCTCATCATCGTTAGTGGGGAACGCCAGGATGATTCTTTCGATTTGATCACACGAACTCTCGCCCAACTTGGTGAAATAACAATCGTAGATATGGCTATCGAATCAAGTGGGCGCCATAATTTTGGTCAGATTGGTCCTGATAAGACTCCGGTTGTCACACTGCCAGGAGATCCAATTGCTGCATATCTTTCATTTGAATTATTTGTGCGCCCAATGATTCGCACTATGTTGGGCGCATCTACGATTCATCGCCCAAGCGTGAAAGCAAAACTTGAACGAGGTGTTAGTTCAGCCCCGGGAAAACGTTCATATCTTCGGGCCACATTGTCAGAAGATGGCAAATCGGTTCTTGTTCTTCCTGATCAAGAGGAACTCACAACTCTCTCTGATGCAAATTGTTTTATAGCCTTGAGTGAAAAGGATTCTGAATTAAAGGCTGGAACTGAAGTCAGTGTTGTGGTTCTTGAACGCCGCTACATTTAGTAGGTAGTGATACCCAATGTCTGCACAATGGCCGGTAGTTCTCAATAGCGCCGAGATAACTCTTCGCCCCTTGCGCTTTAGAGATCGTAAACAATGGCATTCAGTTCGAGCACAGAATCGGGAATGGCTTACTCCTTGGGAGGCGACAATTCCCGTTCTGCCAGAAAAATTCGGTGGCCCAGAATTATCTTCAGAGCTGCCCTCTTTTTATGAGATGGTGCGCACCTACAATCGTGAAGGACGTCATCAGCGCTCTTTTTCATTCGCAATATTCCATGGAAAAACTCTTATAGGCCAGATTTCTTTAGGGGGCGTTATTTATGGAGCAATGCGAGCGGGCCATATTGGCTATTGGATTGATCGTCACTATGCCAACAAGGGTTACACAACTCAAGCAGTAAACATGCTTACAAACTATGCCTTCGTTGAATTAGCGCTGCATCGAGTAGAAATAAATCTACGTCCAGAAAATATGGCATCTCGTCGAGTAGCCGAAAAAGCAGGGTATGAATTGGAAGGCGAACGTCCTCGCTACTTACATATCGATGGTGGATGGCGTGACCACATAACTTTTGTGAAGGAAAATCCTGCCTTGAAGTAGTGCTCAAATCCAAGGAATTGAGCGTGACCACTTGTATCTTTGTACATCATGGCTTCAGGAATTATTTATATTGCGATAGCAGGGATGTGGGTTGCCTACTTCTTGCCGCGATGGCTCCACGATAGAAATGAATTCTCTGGAAAATCTGTAGAGCGCTATAAAAGTGCATTAAGAGTTGTAGCAAATGCCTCACCTGCTGGAAGTTCGGGTGAAGGTGTTATCCATACCGATTTAGATCATGAAGCAAAAGTTGCACAGAAGCTTTTGAGCAGAAGAATTATTTTTACAATTCTTATATTTTCTCTAACATCAACAATTGTGGGTGGAATTATGAATTCAATGCCATTTCTCTATGTACTAGTTCCTGCAATGGGAATTCTTTTATACATTGCTCACGTACGCAGACAAACAATTGCTGATTCCTTGCATCGTCGTCGTGTTCAACAATTACATCGCCGATCATCCGGTGTCTCATCAGCAAATCTTGCCGATGTTGTTACACCAAAAAGTAATAACGAGCATTGGATTCCGCTTTCAGAACGCGAACTCACGGGAGTTGTTTTACTTCCTAAAGGAAGCGCCGAAAATAGAAATGTTTGGCAACCAACGCAGATTCCAACTCCAACTTATTTGAGTGCGCCAAAAGCAATTACACCCAAGCGAGTTCTAGATCTGACAACACCTGGTGCATGGAGTGAGGAGCAAGAGCGCCTTGCACGTGAAGCACTTGCTGCAGCGGCTCCAAGTAGAGATGAAATCTTCGATCAACAATTAGCTGAAGAGGCAGTTCAACGCTTACGCG
>CAMBGL010000004.1 GCA_945866155.1 Bifidobacterium breve | reverse complement strand
GCTTGCGTTACAGAGGAAGATTTAATCTGACCACTTGTTACAACGTTCTTTGAGAAGGCCGCATCACTTGCCACTTCAATCTCATATGCATCTTGGCGAAGGTCATTTCCTCCTCCAAGAATTTGCCATGAGATTACGGGGCGTGATTGGGCAACGACTAAAGTGTCTGCGCTGCGACCGATTCGAATATTTCCAACTGTGCTCATGATTATCCTTTGATAGATCCTGCGGTCATGCCGGAAACAATTCTCTTATTGAAGAAAATGAATGCCAGCAATGGGAATGCGGTGATATAGAGAATATCTGCGAATAGTAAGTTGTACTGAGTTGAATAGCGGCTTACATAGGCAAACAAAGTCTGCTGCAGTGTCGCGTTTTCATCACCTGGTAGGTAGTAAAGCGGGTTAGTAAAGTCATTAAATACTGCCGCCGTTGAAATGATTCCGATTGTGATCGATACAGGCTTTAGAAGCGGGAAAATGATTCGGAAATAAAGATTCCAGCCTGTGCAACCATCAACAATTGCTGCTTCATCAATTTCTTTAGGGATTGTGCCAATAAAGTTTCGGAAAATGAGAATAGCGAAGGCCAAACCGTAAGCAACTTCAATGGCAATCATTCCTGCCAAAGTCTTATAAAGGCCAATGCGCTGCAATACCCAAATTGTTGGAACAATCGCAGGTGGAATAACTAGTGCTGTGAGTACTAAGAAATTGGCTACACCACTGACTTTGTCTCGCTTACGGTGCATGACGAAGCCAGTCATTCCACTAATAATGATTAGGAAGAAGACGGAAAATATAGTCAAGACCAATGAGTTTTTGGTCGCATTTAGAACATGCCAATCGTAATCAGAGATTACTTTTGCAATGTTCTGAAACAAAAGCCATTTCTCAGGAGGAGACATATTCAGACGAAAGGATTCTTCTTGACTCTTTGCTGCATTTACTACGAGGAAGTAAAAGGGCAAGATAAAGACAATAATTGTCACTACCACGCCGATGATATCAGCCCAAATGCTGCGATATTTAGTCTTTGATTTCAATCCTTTATCACGTGTGAACATCACATCACCACCTCTTTCTTATTGAGGTATCTAGAGAGTGGGAATACCAGAATTGAAACGAGAACAAAGAGGATTACGTTTCCAGCTGTTGAAAGTCCGTAATACCCTGATGTGTATTGCTTGTAATTGATAGAGGCAAGTACGTCAGAGATAAAGCCAGGACCGCCGCCAGTCATTGCCCAAATCAAGTCGAATGACCGAAGACCTCCGACGAAAGAGAGAATGATTACAGAAAACATTGCAGGACGCACAAGTGGAATGGTTACCTGATAAAACTGTTGACGTGTGCTTGCGCCATCAATTGAGGATGCTTCGTAATAATCTCGAGGAATCGCAGCCATTCCCGCAATATAGATAAGTGTTGCGATTCCAACACCTTTCCACACATCAACTAGGGCAATTGAAACTATTGGCAAAAGGTTTGGATCAATAAGCCAGCCAGGGCCATCGGTTGTTTTGCCGAATAAGCCAGCCACCCACTTGAGCGCTGCATTGATTACACCTTCATAAGGGTTCATTAGAACTGAGAAAGTGATTCCAACGCCGATGGTGCTTACAAGTGTTGGGAAGAATAGAACTGAGCGAATAAATCCTGTTGCCCGGAGTTTTGATGATAAGAAACTAGCTAGATAAAGTGCAAAAATTACTTTGAGCCCACTCGTTAGAACTGCATAAATTATTGTATTCCTAAATCCGATTCGTAAGTTCTCTTCAGAAAAATAAAGAGTGAAGTTTTCAAATCCAATGAATTCCCAATCTTGAAGGGTCCACCGTGTGAGGCTGAAGAATAATGAGAGAACTGTTGGAATAAAAAAGAGAACCATGTAAATAACTCCACCTGGCCAATACAAAGAGCTCGCGTATGGGCTCTTTATTCTCTTTTTCTTCATTGTTACTTCCTTAATCTTTATAAAAGTGGATGAAATTAGTGAAAGAGAACCGGCTCAAATCTCTTCGAGCCGGTTCTCTTTTCTAACTAAGTACTACTTACCAGCCAGCAAGACCAAGCTGTTGTGACTGCTTTTGTAGATCCTTCTGGTATGACTGCGCACCCTGAAGTGCATTCTTCTGGCCTGAACCAATTTCCACGCAAATCTGTGAAAGGTTTGGACCCTTTACAGGTGTAAGGAACTCGAGAGCTGGATAGCTTGTTCCCTTACCTTGCATATAGTTGTACAAGTCTGTGAATACAGCAGTCAAGTTACCTGAAACTGGTGCACCCTTAATAAAGTATGGACCTGATGGAGGTACAACCTTATTTTGAACCACGAATGATTCCTTTGAAACTGTCCAAGCAACAAACTTCTTAGCAGCTTCTAGATTCTTTGTTGTCTTTGCAATGTAGACACCAGCTGGCATCCATACTGTTGCGCCATTGCTCTTTGCATTAGTTCCTGGTTGTGCCATAAAACCAATATCTGCAGCCTTTGTTGGGAAGTTAGCAACGATTGTGTCGATGCCTGCAGAAAGCATTGGGTAGTGAGCACCCTTACCGAGTGCTAGGTACTCAAGTGCCTTAGCAAATGTTGTTGATGCAACATCCTTGTTGTAGTAGCCAGCTTTTCTGACTTCTTCAAGGTGCTGGAAACCAGCAAGAGTTGATGGATTCTTTGCAAGAACAATCTTGTTTGCAGTGAACTTATCTTCAAATCCTGGCATTGCAGCCGCTACGTTGAAGTGATCACCGAGTACGAAGAGTTGTGCTGTCCATGAATCTTTCCATGAAGAGATAACTGGAGTGATTCCAGCCTTCTTGATCTTTGCATTATTTGCCATGAATTCTTTCCATGTCAAAGGAATTTGCAAACCAAGCTTTGCGTAAATTCGCTTGTTGTAAAGAATTCCGCCACCCATAGCTGTTCCAAATGGTGCAGCGTAAAATCCGCCATCAGCACCTGTTGCAGATGGGATAAAGCCTGAGTTCACAGAACTCACCCATGGCTCACCCTTAAGATTGACAAGATTTCTTACTGGGTCAATTGCTTGCATAAGCGCACCGACGTTGTATGAGAAAACATCTGCCATTGTTCCTGAAGCGAGTTGTGACTTCACGAGTGCGTCACCCTCAACACCACCAGGTACATAGTTAACCTTGACTGTGATATCTGGGTTTGCCTTCATAAATGCAGCTGTCATTGCATTCCACTGATCTTGTGAAACTTGTGAGTTCCAAGTTTGGAATGTAATTTCTGTTGCTGCTTGTGCTGGTGCTGCGAGCATTGCGGATGCGAGAACCGCAGGCAACCCCAACATCAGCGCTTTAGCTAAGCGACTATTTCTAACGACCTTCATCCCTGCTCCTTTTGCTTCCATGAGTAAAAGAACCACCCGCGATTGAATGGTTTCAATTACGGGTAAAAATAGTCTTATAGGTTTCAAGCGTCAATAGGTTCTTGATAAATATTTGATAACGATAACGATCGGGATTCTCAGTATATGAAACTGGCTGCCGGCTTCACCGCCTTTATATACCTCTTATTGGGTACTAGGGTTGCAATCTCAGGTCAATTATTTGTCACACAATAGGAAGGAATAGAGATGCTGCGACGCTCACTCCTTTCTGTGCCCGGGGATAAAGAGGCGATGATCGCCAAGGCGCAATCCCTCGGTGTTGATTCGCTCTTTTTCGATCTAGAAGATTCCGTCGCACCCCAATCAAAGGCAGCTGCCCGAAACCTCCTTGCTCAGAGCGTGAAGAGAGATGCCTTTTCATCTCCATTTATTAGCGTGCGGGTCAATGCTCGCAATACCTCTTACGTTGGCGATGATTTAGCTCTTCTTGCTGGTGGGCTTGGCCGCGAAATTGATTCCATTATCTTTCCAAAGATCAATAGCGTTGATGATTGCAACTGGATGGATGCAGAGCTTGCATCCGTTGAAAAAGCGAACGGCCTACCAGTTGGAACTATTGCCCTTGATGCACAAATTGAAACTGCGCAAGGTCTTCAAAACGTCAATCACATTGCCGCTCACCCCCGAGTCATTTCTCTTTCATTTGGCCCACTTGATTTTCTTGCCGATGTTGGAGCACCAACTCTTCATATCAACGAATCAACACAGGTAATTATTAATCATGCCTTATCACAAATCTTGATTGCTGTTCGTGCCAATGGAATTCAAGCACTCGATGGCCCAACAGTTGATTACAAGAATCCTGAAACATTTGAAAGAAGTGCGCTAGCAATTTATGGCATGGGATTTGATGGTAAATGGTTGATTCACCCAAGCCAAATTGAACTTTGTCATAAAGTATTTACACCCACCATTGAAGAATTCAAAAGTGCTATTGCTCTACTCAAAGATTACGAAGGTCAAGGCGTTATTGTGCGAGATCAAGTAATGGTAGATGCAGCATCAATTCGAATGGCCCAGGTCGTGATGAGCCGTGGAGTTGCAGCAGGATTTACGCTTTAGTTGCTTTCACAAACAGCAATTGCATCACCTGTTTTGATTTCATCTCCATCTTTGAAGAATATTTCAAGAAGTGTGCCAGCAACAGGTGATGGAACTTGAACAGTTGCTTTATCTGTTTCAACTTCCATGAGATCATCACCAACAGCAATAACATCACCAACTGCTTTATTCCAAGCAACTAAATAAACCTCATCAACAGTTTCGCCAACGCGAGGCATCTTGATTGTCATCTTCATTATTTGCCTGCCTTCGCTGGTGTCCAAATATTGCTAAACATCGCTGATAATTCCGGCTCTGGATCTGATTCAACCTTCTTAGCAAGAGCGCCTAAATCAGCTTCCATTGTTGATTTCATCTGATCAATTTGATCTTGCGTAATTAATTTGCGCGCAATCAAATCTTGTTCAGTTACTAGTAATGGATCACGCTTTTGCCACTTCTCTAATTCGCCTTCAGGGCGATATAGAGCTTGGTCTGCACGTGAGTGTCCAGAGAATCGATATGTTTTTGCTTCTACAAGTGTTGGTCCACCACCACTGCGAGCACGATCAACTGCTTCGCCTATACCTTTACGTACTGCATGAATATCCATGCCATCGATTGCCATGTGTGGCATTGCATAACTCTCGGCACGTATATGTAAATCATCAATTGGAGTTGTCGTGTTGATGCGACTGTATTCACCGTAGACATTGTTATCGCACACGAAAACAACTGGGAGTTTCCATATTGCTGCCAAGTTCAGTGATTCATGGAATGCACCGATATTTGTTGCACCATCACCAAAGAGTGCTACACCAATATTTTTTGACTTTTGAACTTGAAATGCAAGAGCTGCTCCTGCTGCTATCGGCATTCCTCCGCCGATGATTGCAGAAGTAGGTAGCACGCCAACTGATGTGTCGCACATATGCATTGATCCACCAACACCACCGCAACATCCAGTTGCTTTGCCCATAATCTCACCAAGAACAGAATGTGGCGTTAGACCAAAAGCTAATGCGAGTGCGTGGCTTCTATAGGTACCAGCAATGACATCGGTTGGTTTCAAAGTCGTAGCCATACCTAATGCAAGTGCTTCTTGACCGACTGCTAAGTGAGTTGTTCCACGAATCGAACCCGCAGCGAAAAGTGCATTAGTGATTTTTTCGAATTCGCGTATTTCAACCATGCGCTCATAACATGCAAGATCATTGCCGTATAGCGCGTTGCGGCGTTCTAGTGATGTAGTCATTTCGCCACCCCCTCAGCAACCCACCATGGTTGTGGTGCTCCGCTTTGAGAAAGTGCGTGCTTAATCTGACGAGCTACATCATCACTCGTTGGTGCAAATCGAGCTTCGAGTCCACCATTGAATGGCACGGGTACATCCGGTGTTGTAATTCTAAATGGCGCAGATTTGAGGGAAGAAAACAGTTGCGCAGTAACTGTTGCAACAATTTCAGAACCCCAACCGCCGCTCTGTGGTGCTTCTTCTACAACAATAAGTCGACCTGTTTTCTTCACTGATGCAAGAACGGTCTCGCGATCCCAAGGAATTATTGTTTGCAAATCTACAAGGTCGGCCGATACACCTGCTGCTTTGATTGCAGCCTCTGCAATATTGACCATATGGCCAAGTGCGACAATTGTTATGTCGCTACCAGTTGCACGCATTGATGCTTTTCCAATTTTTGTAACTTTTGAAGTATCTACCTCGCCACGTTCTGCATAAAGAATTCGTGGCTCTAAAACAATTACAGGATCTGGGTCTTGAATAGCTGCACGTAAAAGACTGTATGCAGATTGCGCATCACTTGGCATAAGTACTTTGAGTCCGGGTGTTGATGCAAACCAATGTTCTAGTGTCTGTGAATGTTGACATCCAAAGCCAAGACCAGAACCAACTGATGCACGAATTGTCATTGGTACCGAAAGGGTGCCATTACTCAAGTAACGCATTTTTGCGCCCTCAGTTACAACTTGATCAAGTGCAACGCCAAGGAATTCAATAAACATAATTTCAACAACAGGTTTCAATCCCATCATTGCTGCACCAACAGCTGCGCCAGTAAATCCCATCTCTGAAATTGGTGTATCGCGAACACGTACTGGTCCGAACTCTTCTAGAATTCCCTCAGATGTTTTGAAAGGACCTTCTGCTTCGGCAACATCTTCACCAAAGAAAATTACATTTTCATCAGCGCGCATCTCATCAGCTAGCGCGGCAACAATTGCCTGTCGGACTCGCATTGCAGTCATGGCATCTCTTTCAAATACTTAGAAAAGTACTACTGGAAACGTTTGCTAGAGTATTGAAATGAAGGGCTCTAAGTCAATAATGAGCTATGAAAGATTGGTCACTTTGAGATGAACTTGCCACTAGAAGGCATCAAAGTCATCGATGCGACCTCAAATATTGCTGGCCCATACGGTGGAGCAATTCTGGCTGACTTAGGCGCTGATGTAATAAAAATTGAGACACCTGGGGGAGATCCTTCACGTTCCATGGCCCCACTAGAAGGTGACCGTTCTGCATATTTTCATATTGTAAATCGCAATAAAGAAGTAGAAACAATTGATCTGAAATCTGAAGTGGGTAGGGAAAAACTCTTTGCACTCCTTGCTGATGCAGATGTTTTTCTCACAAACTTTCTACCGGAACGTTTGAAGTCATTAGGGCTTATGCACGAAGACCTACGAAGTAAACTTCCTAGACTAATCATTGGAAATCTTTCATCGTATGGTTCGCAGGGTCCTAGCCAATCATGGCCTGGTTATGATGCAACAGTTCAAGCGCGTACCGGTGTTATGCATGTAACAGGTGAAGCAGATGGCGAACCTGTTCGCACCGGAGTCTCTGTTTTAGATATTGGATCGGGTACATGGCTTGCAATGGGAATACTTGCTGCAATTGTAAAAAGGAATAAAACTGGTCTTGGCACACTAGTTGAAACATCATTGTATGAAACAGGTGTGATGTGGGTGAGTTATCACTTAGCAGCAGAAAAGATTTCAGGAAATCCGTCAGTGCGCTCAGGTAGTGGCCATCCAACATTTTCACCGTATGGAATATTTCAAGCGCGCGATGGAATTCTTTGTATTGGGGTCGGTAACGACAGTATCTTTGCAAAGCTTGCAATACTTATTGGTCGCCCAGAACTAATAACTGACCCTGACTATGTGCACAATGTGGACCGCGTTGCACATTCTCATGCACTCAAAATTGAAATCAATAGTGCACTGATCTCCAAAGATGCAGCGGAATGGACCGAGCTATTGGCAGCTTCTGGTGTGCCAGCCGATGTAGTTCTGCCACCAGAGGCGCTATTTAGCGATCCGCAAGCACAAGCGATGAATGTGTTGCTCGATTATCCAGATAACGAAAGTGTCATTAGCAAGATTCCAGGGCTACCTATTCGCTTTGATGGAAAGCGCCCAGCAATTAGAAAATCAGCACCGCACAAAAAATAGTTTAGAAACTTTGACGGTAGCGATTTACAACATCTTCATTTATTTCAATGCCTAATCCTGGCTTATCTGATGGTGGATAAATCCAGCCATCTTTTTGCTCGAAAGGCTCTGAAACAAGCTCGTGCTGCATTGGGTTACGTAAAGGCTTGAATTCAAAGAGTTTGAAGGCCAATGAACTAAAGCTCACTGCCAAACTAGCGGCAGAGACAATTGCTGAAGACCAAGCATGTGCATTTGCTTGACGACGATGTGATTCGATGCGCGCAACTGCTTTTACGAAACCTGTTACACCTTCAGCGCGACCTGGATCGATTCCAAATACATCGCATGTTCCTGTTGCAAGGATTTGATCAAATCCATCAACATTCCATTCGCGTTCACCGTATGCGATCAAACATTTTGTTTTATCACGAAGTGTGCGATAACCCTCTGGATCCCAAGCACCTAGTGGCTCTTCAATCCAATCAATGTTGTATTCATCAAATGCTTGAACGCGCTTTACTGCAGTTGCAACATCCCATTTGATTGCATATCCCATATCGATCATGAGCATTTTGTCTGGACCGATTGCTTTTCGCATCTGCTTTACATATTCAACATCGCGATCATGTTCATAACCAAGATGGGCATTTCCTCTTTTACCAAATCCAACTTTCATTCCTTGCATACCTGTGCTGAGCCACTCTTGTGCTTGGTCAGCCATCTTAGGAATTGATTCATCGTGCGCGTGACCTGATGCGATTACAGGAAGTTTTTCATGTACAGCGCCACCGAGTAATTGGAGCAAACTTGTATTGAGCGCTTTTCCTTTTATATCCCAGAGTGCAATATCTATTGCAGATAGCGCATATGCAGCAAGGCCGCCACGGTATCCGTACCACCAGTAACGCTCTTTGATTGCGCGCCAAATTGCGCCGTTATCTAGTGGATCTTTACCAATGACAAATTCTGCAAGACCATTGATAAGTGCAGCTGTTGCAGCATTAGCTTCTTTGAATTGAGTAATGGATTCGCCCCAACCGACAATGCCATCATCGGTCGTAATCTTTACTAGACAGAGGTAGCGCTCTGCATTGAAGTCGTTAGGTTCTGGATATGCGACTGGAATCGGCTCGATCTTTACTATTCGCACAATTCTCCTTCAAAACTCTTTTTTTTATTGGTACAAAGCGATACCGTATTTCCAATTGTACCCGCCTAATCTAACTACCGAAAGGTCTTGTCATGGCCACTTCATTGCCAATCATCGATACACATATGCATCTTTGGGATAAAAAGCATCCTGAATTGAAATGGGTCTGGCTGGATAAAGATTTCATTCACCCTATTTTAGGAAATATCGATGGGATGAAGTCTGAGGCATATGTTCTCGATAATTTATGGGCAGAGGCGCGCTTCTCCGGCATTGAAGGTTTTGTACATGTTCAAGCAGCAATCGGTTCACCAAACCCGGTAACCGAAACTGTCTGGCTAACAGAGATGGCCAAGACCGGGCCTGCACCGATGCGAATTATTGGTGATTCTTCTTTGGGTGGTGAGAACGCCATCAAAGAACTTGAAGGCCATATGCAATCAAAACTTTTTGTTGGCATACGTGATTTTAATGCAGAGATAATGTTTTCTCGAAAGGAGACTAATCCAACCTATGAAGCTTCTCTTGATTACATGACAAAACATAAATTAGTTTTTGATCTTGATTGTGAATGGCCAAATATGGCAGAAGCACTCAAACTTGCACAGCGCCATCCGGAACTAGAAATAGTTTTGCAACATATTGGTTTCCCTCGCAAACGCGATGCTGCCTACTTCGCATCATGGAAGACTGAGATTAATAAGCTTGCAACAGCGCAAAATGTCACAATGAAGATCAGTGGATTACCTATGACAGATCCTCTATTTAGTAAAGAATCACTGCGTCCATGGGCTGAAGCTTCATTAGAAGCATTCGGTGCCACGCGATGCGTTCTCGGTTCGAACTGGCCAGTTGATCGCTTGTACGCATCGTATGCGACGATTATTGAGTTCATGCGTGAATACATTGGTTCACTTAGTCAATCAGAGCAAGCACTTATCTGTAATGGAAATGCGAAGCGTTTGTATCGTTTCTAAACATTCCTAAGCCAGAGATGCAAAGGTTTGCGTACAGCAAATAACTCTGGGTAGGCAGGTAATGGCTCGAGTATTTCTATTCGAGATAAGCGCTCTAGTAATGCGCGTAGCGCAATGCGCGCTTCTAACCTGGCTAACGGTGCACCGATACAAAAATGGATTCCGTGGCCAAAGCTCACATGGCCTACATCATTGCGTTCAACATCAAAAATATCAGCATTGATAAATTTTGCTGGATCATAGTTCGCTGCGCCAATCATAAAGTGCATGTAATCACCTTTTTTGATTGACTGACCACCAAAATCTTGATCTTCACTTGCAACGCGAGATTGTTTGAGAATAGATGAGTCAAAACGCAGTGTTTCCTCTACCGCATTTGTGATCAATTCAGGATTGGAACGTAATTTATCTAATTGATCTGGGTGTTTTGCTAACGCAATCATCATGTTTCCAATAAGGCCTTCTGTGGTTTCAAAACCTGCGAAGAAGAGTTGAACAACGAGAGCAACTAGTTCGTCATCGCTGAGCGGATTCGGTTCATCGCTTTGATCTACTAAACGGCTCAATAAATTATCACCCGGATCATTGCGTAATTGTTCAAATAACGTGATGAGATATTCCTTTGATTCCAGTGCCATCTCATTCGCAAATTTTGCTTTCTCGGAAGTGACGCGTGCTGCAGCGCTAAAGCCTGCAATTCCATCGGCCCAGCGCTTCAAATCCCATTGTCGATCGAGAGGAATTCCTAAAAGATCGCACATAACGGCAGCAGGCAAGCGAAAAGAGAACTCTGAAACAAGGTCAAACTTCTCTTTATCGCCTATTTCATCCAATAAATCATTGACGATTTTTTCAATCTTTGGTTCGAAAGCCGTTATTGACCGCGGCGTAAAAGACTTACTGATGAGGCGACGCAAGCGCGTGTGTGCTGGAGGATCTTGAAAAACAATCCAATTATTGAGGTTGTGCAAAATGGCTGAATATTGTTTTCTCTCTTCATCCGAAAAGTGAGAGGATGCAGCGCTCATACGCTCGCCGGCATTGAGTGTTGATGAGTGCAGACCGGCTTCAACTAGTTCGTGTGGAGAAATAATCCAGGCAGAAAGTTCTTTGCTCCAAAAAATTGGAGATTCGTTGAGAAATTTTTTATAGGTTGGATATGGATTATTGAAATACTCCTGAGTTAGAAAATTTCCCACAGTAAGAGTCTAAGCAATAAAGGCTTCTTTGAGAAGATGTGCGACCATAGGGTTATGAGCTCGCTCTTTGCACTCGCAGCAGCGCTCTCTATTGCAACAGGACTCTTCCTCACAAAATCTGTAACACAGAGACTTCCTGGCTATCACAGTGTTGGAGTTCTCTTCTTTTTCAATGCTGTAGTTGCTGCACCATTTCTGCTATTAGATCCCCAATGGGTACAACTCTCCGGAATCGCATGGTTGCGCATTGGTATTGGTGGCTCACTTACCGCCCTGGGTGCGGGTCTTATATTTTTAGTAGTAACACGAAGTTCAGCATCTGCCTCAGCAGTTGGGCAATCACTCAGCCCAGCTGTTGTCTTAGTTATCGCACCCCTTATTCTTGGCACGAGCGTTTCTCTTGGACAGATACTTGTTGTTTTGGTTCTCGTTATGGCCGTGTTATTACCCCTTAGAAATTCTTTGGCAGGCGTTTCAACTTTTTCAACTTTCTTTCTTATTGGCTCTATTGCAACCACCACTGGAGCTGTCACTACGCTGATAGCCCTTCAAA
The DNA here is from genome assembly GCA_945866155.1 of Bifidobacterium breve. Classification (GTDB taxonomy): domain Bacteria; phylum Actinomycetota; class Actinomycetes; order Nanopelagicales; family Nanopelagicaceae; genus Planktophila. The sequence goes on along the minus strand of CAMBGL010000004.1, from coordinate 11,419 downwards.
TCCATGCGGGGATGGCTTTGGTGCAGGTTGTTTTCATCCAACAACTCATTGCTGCCGCACTCTTTCTTATACTTTTTTTCCCAAAGCATTTCACGGTAAAGAACTATCTCTCACTTTTCCCTCGCTCCATATTTATGGGAGCGGGTTGGGTACTGACTTCCTATGCAATATCTCATGGAAGCCCTGTTGTTGTACAAAGTATTATCTCAACAGTTCCGTTGTGGATCCTGTTATTTGAAACTATTGCTTACAAAAAATCGCCAAGTAAAAGTGTGATTCTTAGTTCTTTTCTTGCATGCGCAGGAATTTGCGCACTTGCTTTTCTTTTTTAGTACATCAACTGTCCACCGGAAACGTTGAGAACCGTTCCAGTCATATAACTCGATGCATCTGATGCTAAGAAAAGTACTGCGCCGCTCATTTCATCAGGACGTGCGAGGCGTCCCATCGGAATCATGGCAACAAAGGCAGCGAGCGCTGCATCATCTTGCCCTCCGCGCATCATTGTTGTATCAACGCCACCAGGTGCAACTGCATTTACACGTACATTGCTAGGAGCAAAAGAGCGTGCAAGTCCACGAGTCATTGAAACCACTCCACCTTTACTTGCTGCGTAGACAACTGAGCCGCCAAAGCCACCCGACTGCCAACCTTGCGAACTAAAATTTACAATTGATCCAGGAGTCTTTGCATCTCTAAATGAGTGATACGCACTGCGATTCAAGAAAAATGTTGCCTTCAGATTTACATCTATCTGAATATCCCAATCTTCCTCGGTCACATCATCAACGGTTGCGCGTCGGCGTAGGACTGCAGCGCAATGTGCAAGGGCTGTAAATGGGGCCATGCTCTGCGCTTTGGCAAATATAGATGCGTGCAAAGTTAGATCCGATAAATCTGCTTCCATAATTTCGTGGCCGCTACCCTCAAACTTAGCGAGTAATTGTGAAAGTGGAGCACCAGGAATATCAACAGCTAAAACTTTGGCTCCTGCTCGTGAGAAAGCGATAGCTACTTCGCTACCTATTCCGCCAGCAGCACCTGTAACAACGACGCTTTTGCCGCTAAGCCCGCTATCGCTGCGCCAGTTCATGGGAACTAAATTACTACCATTTCGATATCTAGTAGCTCGGCAATTGAGCGCAATTCAGAGACGCGATGGCCAATACCGAGTGCCCAGTGATGAGGAACCCCTGTCGCACTCCAATCGTCACACCATTGGCCTGGATTTACACCAAAGTCAACGAGGGATGTTGTATTTCCGATGCGCAAACGTGGGCCTTCAACAACTTTTCCTTCGGATGCAACGAATTGGTATGTACCGTTCTTGCGTTGCGTAACACCAAATACTGTTACTGGACCGTGTGTAACATCGAATTCAACTGAAACACCATATCCACGCTTACCGTGGAATACACCAAGGCCACGCAATATTGGTTTGCCATTACTAATTGCTAGGTGTGCTGGGCCATCGTGTCCCATTTCAACAACACCATTATTGAAATTCAGCGCTTGGAATTCTGTAAAGGATCCACCAGCGCCCATACGATCAAGCATCAACATTCCAATAGATGTGCGCAATTCATATTCGCCAACCGCTGGAACGCCTTCAGCTGTAAGTAGTGAACAACCCAGAATCATTCCCGCGCCGAGGCGTTCGTGGATTTCGCCATCGAGCCCGCGGTGATAATAAGCAAGACTATTAATATCAAAGTCATCAACTAATTGGCGAAGACCAACAGCGACGCGTCCTGCCCAACGAAAGTCTTCTTCGACAACTGTTTTATCAATTTCAAATATTGAGCGTGCTTCATCGAGGACTTTATCAATCTCTTTCTCAGTCACTTTCTCTGCACGCACTCGAAGATCATCAAATTCAAGAACTTCCATATGTCCACCAAAGTGAGTTGTCACCATTGTCATATCTGTTGAAACATCAAGCATTCCTGGATAAACATGGCCCATGATTCCGTGGCGAGAGTTACGCAAAATACTGCGAACCTTTGCTGCTTGAATCCAGCTATGAATCTTTACCCATGCACGCTCTTCTGCTAAATAACCAGAGACTGAACGAAATGGAACGCCTGCGCGCTCGAAGGCATTAGCCATTTCTGGCAGCGGACATGCGCCGCAATATGCAAGCCATGCACCGGTATCAAAGTTTGCATGGTCCATCTGCTCACTTGGTTGTAAATTAATAAGAAGAACCGGCGCATTTGCACGTTGTGCAATTGGAATAAACATTGATGATGTCATATATGTAGTGAGATACATAATGATCATGTCGCAACCAGCTGCACGCAACTTCTCTGCCGCTGCTGCGCCTTCTTGCGGGTCAGATATAAAACCTACATCGACAAGCTCAACATCCATCTTGGAAATTCGCGCAGATACAAAGCGCGCAGATTCCTGTAACTGTGGAAGTAACTTAGGAAACTGTGGCCAATATGTTCCAAGACCGCCAGCTACTAAACCAACCTTGATTGATTTTTCTGGACGTCGTGCAGGAACCAACCGTGCTGGTGGTGTGGGATTGAGAGTCACAACTAACTCCTTTGGTTATTGAGCTTTTGACGCAAGGAGTCGAATGAGACCGCAATGATCAACATGAGACCTTGTGCAACGCGCTGCCAGAATGTTGGAACATCAAGCAAAATCAAACCATTGTTGAGAATACCGATAGTGCACAGTCCCAAGATTGTTCCAAACATTGAACCGCGTCCACCTGCAAGGCTTGCGCCACCGAGAACGATTGCTGTAATTACTTCGAGTTCCAAACCACGTGCAGCATTTGGATCTGCAGCCGATAGTTGTGAACAAAGCACGGCACCTGCAAGCGCTGCGCCGACTGATGAAAGAACGAATGTAATAAAGAGCAAACGATTGGAGCGAATACCCACAACGCGTGCTGCATTTGGATTTGAGCCAATTGCATATAAAGAACGGCCATACGTTGATTTACGAAGAGAAATTGCTCCCATAATCGCAAGAACAGTAAAGATCACCACAGGAAGTGGAACTCCCCATGGTTGCGCTGTTCCAAGCCATTCAAAGTTACGCATCATCACTGTTTGACCATTACCAATAAGCAATGCAATTCCATAAAGAGTAGCTAAACCACCCAAGGTTGTAATAAGGGAGTTGACGCCAATAACGGTAACTAGAAATCCGTTGATAATTCCAAGAGTTAACCCAAAAACGAGTGCCGTGATGAGTCCAACGGCAATGCTGTGCTTATTGACCATATTCGCCATGATCATTCCTGAAACCGCAGCAGCAGAACCAACAGAGAGATCAACCTGTCCTGCAATCATCAGAAGTGTTCCAGGAATACAGACAATGCCAGTTACTGCAAGGGCTACTGCAATATTGCGAAAATTTTCGATATCAAAGAAATATTCGCTTGCCACAGAGAAATATGTGAAGAGACCGACGAAAAAGACCATCAATGGCGCAGAAGCTGGAATTGAGCGCTTCTTATCTTTTTCTACCTCTGTTGTTTTAGACATGAACCCATTACCCCTAACTAGCTGCCGATATTAGAGAAGTTGCTTCAACGGAATTTCCGGTGAACTCTGAAACTATTTTTCCTCGAGACATAACAAGTGCACGATCTGCAAGGAGTACTACTTCTTCATAATCTGATGTCGCAACAAGAACAGCCATACCACTCTCTTTTGCTTGGCGGCGAATAATGTCGTAAATATCGCGGCGCGCACCAACATCTACACCTCGAGTTGGCTCAACAAGTAATAGCACCTGAACCTTTGCTTCAAACCAGCGGCCGAGGAGAACTTTTTGTTGGTTTCCACCAGATAGCGTTGCGATTTCTTGAGTCGGTCCACGACGTGCACTAATTTTTAGAGCATCAGACCAGCGACTAAATGCCTTTACTTCATTTCCTGCATCAACGAAACCGAGTCGTGACATTGCCTTCCATGATGCAACAGCAAGATTTTCGGCAACTGAGCGAGAACCGAATGAACCTAAACGCTGGCGATCTGCGGGCAAATATCCAATTCCACTCGAAGATGACTCTTGTGGGCTCTTTGGTGTGAATTTTTTACCTAATATTTGAATGGATCCACCTGTCACCGGGCGAAGTCCATAAATGGATTCCAAAACTTCTGATGAACCAGAACCGATTTTTCCAAAGAGACAAACAACTTCGCCAGCATTGATAGTCATTGAGACATCAGTGAAATCATCACCGCTACTCAAATTCGTTATCTCAAGCCCATTTCCAGTTGTAGATACAGGCGCCGGGCGAGCATTTTTCAGCGCTTCGTGGCCAAGCATTGCTGTTACCAACACATCGCGCTGTGCGCCTTTTGCATCTACAGTCAATACAGAATTGCCATCACGCAAAACTTGTACTCGATCTGCCACGCGTGAAACTTCATCAAGGCGATGGGTAATGTAAATCATTCCAACGCCTTGCTTCTTCAATTGATCCATAACAATAAATAAGCGCTCGACCTCTGTATTAGAGAGAGCTGCTGTTGGTTCATCTAAGACTAATACCTTTGCATTCTGTGTTAGCGCTCGTGCAATTTCTAGAATCTGTCGCTCACCAACACGAAGTGATCCCGCTTGTGCATCAACATCAATATCTACTTCTAGGCGCTTGAGAATTTCGCGAGCCTTCTCGCGCATGTCGCCCCAGGCAACAAAACCTTTACTACCTGGCCATTGACCTAAGAAAATATTTTCAGCGACACTCAATGTTGGAGCATCGTTTAGTTCTTGGAAAATCATACGTACACCGAGTTGGCGGGCCTGATAAACATCAAGCCGCGCCAACTCAGTATCCGCAATGGTGATCGAGCCGCTAGTAGGTGGAATATCTCCTGCAAGAATTTTTACGAGAGTTGATTTACCTGCTCCGTTTTCTCCGAGGAGTGCAAGCACTTCCCCCGGAGCTAACGTGAGATCAACGCCATGAAGAACTTCAACCCCGTTAAAGGATTTACGAATATCTTTCAAATGCGCTAAATCAACATTCATGCAGTTTCATTACCTTTCCTTTAGTACTAACAGAAATGATCAAATAAGTCGTTCTAGGATTGGAAGCTTATTAGCAACCAGTTACCTTGAAGTTCTTATCGATATTAGTTCCATTGATCGCTACGTGCTTGATCTTTAGCTGGAATGGAACTTTCTTTCCCTTGATGAGATCGATTAGGTATGGAACACCGATCTCGCCGTAACGCTCTGGGAAGTATGCAGTTGCACCAAGCCAGTGATCGTTTGTCTTGATATCGCACCAAACGGTCTTTTCTGCACCTTGTGAACCAGCCCAAATATCCTTTTCGCGACCAACAGCCTTAGCTGCTGAGAATGCACCCTGGATACCTTGATCGTTGATTGCAACGACGATGATCTTGTTCTTTCCTGGAAGTGTTGTTAGAGCATCTGGCATAACTTCAAGAGCCTTGTCCAAACGTCCGGCATCGTACTTCTTCAACTTAGCTGCAGGGATAGCACCACATACAGATGCGAAACCATCACGGTATCCACCCATACGAAGTTCGTTAGCAATACCAACACCATAATCTTCTAGTGAGATAAATGCGTCATATTCGCAGTTGAAGTTCTTCTTGAAGTAATTACCGATTGCCTTACCTGTTGATGCGCCCGCGTTTGCATTGTCTGCACCCATGAATGCGCTCTGGCAAGGATCTTGTTCGATATCAATTGCAATAACTGGAACTTGTGGACCAGCCTTACAAATAGCAGCTGCAGCAGCAGCATCTGCGTTGAAGTTCAAATATCCCTGAACCTTCTTCAACTTGAATGTCTTTGCACAAGCAAGTGCAACGTCACCCTTTAGCTTGCCATCGCAAAATACAAACTTTGCGCCAGCTTTCTTTGCTTCGCGTGCGATTGAATCGTGTACATCTTTTCCGAATCCGATTGAGTCATCAAGACCAATAAGACCGATTGTGATTCCTTTACCGCTTCCTGGAACTGCCTTGCGGAAATCAACGCCGCCTGCAGATGCTGGAACGATTTGAATTGTAATAAGTGCTGAGATCGCCAAAGCAGCAACAACGCCAAGGCGAGCTTTTGAACTAGAAACAACCTTCATAGTCGACCGATACCTTTCATGAACTAGCTGTCGTGGCGTACGAAGAAGGGGGCTCCCCCGTAGGCCATTGGAGTAGGAATCGTTTCCAATTTCGACCTATTAGTCAATAGAAGAGTGCCTTTGTAACGAAAGTGTTATCGCTGAACACGTTCAAAAAGTAGGCCTATTTAGCCTCTGTGAAACGCTCCGAGATTCGGTATTTATTGATGTAATCACGATCGAGTTCCCAGCCAAGACCAGGATTATCGTTGAGTTGGATATGACCATCCTTGAGAGCAGGGCGGTTAGCCAACAAGTTATGCCAGATTGGATCGCGATCTGGGTGGAAATACTCAACATATGTTCCATGAGGAATTGAAGCGAGTAAGTGAGCAGAGACTTGTGCCTCTTCATGATGGGCCATCTTCACGTCGTAGACAGTTGCCATTGCAGCAACCTTGCGCCATTCCGTTGGGCCACCTGACCAAGATGAATCAAAGTTACAAAAATCAATTGAGCCCGCTTCCATAAGGTCGCGGCAACCGGCAGCAGAGAATTCACTTTGGCCAGCACATACTGCAACGCTTCCGCCGTAGCGAACATCGCGCATTCCTTTTTTATCATTTTGCCAAATGCATGGCTCTTCAAACCAGAGCAAATTATCATCTGCAACTAATTTTGAAAATTCAATTGCTTGGGCTGGTGTGTAACCCTGGTTTGCATCTACTGCAATTCTAAAATTATCGCCGCCAACTTTGCGTGCCTCTTTGAAACGCTTTGCATCATCTTCCGGTGACATTCCACCAATTTTGAATTTCATTCCAGCAAATTCTTCTTTGAGCAAGTATTCAACTTCTTCTTTTATTGTGAGATTACTTCCGTAATAACCACCGATTGTTATAACAGGAACGCGTGAGCGATAACCGCCCCATAATTTCCATAGTGGAACACCGAGTGCTTTACCCATGAGATCCCATAGGGTCACATCAATTGATGCACATGCAACAAGACCAAGACGACGATCACGAAGAATGTCCCATGTTGCAGGACGCGCAATCTCCCATAATCTTTCAATTGCAGAGCCATCTTGGCCAATGAGTAGTGGTGCTAATTCTTCTTGAATAATGCTTTCAATCTCTAAGAGAGATGCATCCTCATCGCCTGCATATGCCTCGCCAACTAATCCGCTAGCTGTATGAATACGAGTAATAACTGTCGAGCGATGCGTCATCTTGTAGTGACTGCCCCGATAGGTGCGAGCAAGGGGAACGCGAATAGCTTCAGTTTCAATGCGTGTGATTGTTAGATCCTGCATGCTCAATATCCGCCTATTCATCGTTTCTGGAAACGTTTCTATTTTATGCCCTATATCGGGGGTGGTGTCAAGGGCGATATTGCACAATCATTAGCCAACGAATGAACAAGGAGAGAAAGTGCCACGCAGTAAAGGAAAGAAATCTAGTGCACCTGTAACGATTCATGATGTTGCAGAGCGCGCTGGCGTTGCAATCTCCAGTATTTCTCGAGTTCTCTCTGGTCATCCCGATGTATCAGAGCGGATGCGGATCAAAGTTCAAAAAGCTGCAGATGAATTGGGATACGAACCAGATTTCTTTGCACAATCACTTCGCAGCGGCGCAACTAAAACTATTGGCTTTATTATGCGCGATATTTCCAATCCATTTTTCGGCGTGATTGCTCAATGTTGCGAACAAGAATTGCGTAAAGCTGGATATTCCATGCTTTTGATGAACTCTGATGGAGATGTAGCAACCGAGAGTACTAATATTGCTCAACTGCGTAGACGCAAAATTGATGGCTTGATTGCTTCATTAGTATCTGAAGATATTCCTGAACTCAATAGCACTTTAGAAAAACTAAACGCCCCGGTTGTTCTGCTGGATCGCGAAGTTGTAGGTCTAAATTCAAGTGCCATTCTTGCCAATCACCACCAAGGTGTAGAAGATGCAACTGTGGATCTCATCTCTCGTGGACATAAGCGAATTGCATTTATCTCAGGCAGTACTCGTGTATATACAACGCGAGATCGCCTCAAAGGATTCAAAAGTGCTTTCAAGAAAGCAGGGATTGCTTATCCAACTGATTTAGTATCACTTGGAAAATTTGATGCCGAGTTTGGAGAATCTGAAACAAAGAGGCTCTTTACACTCAAAGATCGTCCAACTGCTCTTCTTAGCGGAGGTATTGGAAGTACTGCCGGAGCAATGCGTGGACTAAAAAAGCTTGGGTTAGTTCCTGGAAAGGATTTAGCCTTTGTTGCAATCGATGAATGGCCCATGTTCGATGTTTATGGTCAACAATTTTCATCTGTCTATCGTGATGCAGCGATGATGGGACGCGAGGCTGCCGCTGCCCTTCTTGAAATGATTTCCGGTGGAAGTCCGCGCACGATTATGGTTGAAACTCATTACATTGTGCGTGAAAGTAGCACTGGCGGGCTGAAAGCTAAGAAGAAGTAATGGAGCTCTTTGATCGCCTCTCTGATCTGCAGACTATTTCACAAAGTGAAGAATTGAATGCACGATTAGAAATATTGCTTACTGATTTTCTTGTCTGCGCAAGAGCAGGAAGCAGTTCTGCAGATATCGAAAGTATTGGCGCGCGTCTTGCAATCAGTTCGAGCTATCACGATGCCGACGATATTGATTGGTCCGTAATGACACACCCCGGCTCAATTATGTGGGCCGCTCTTATTGATTCTCTTATACGTCTTCCAGAAAATAGTAGAAATTTTCTTGTATCTGCTTATGCTGGATATCGGACTAGTGCTACCTCTGCGCAGTACTTCGGCGCTTCACATAGAAAGAATTGGCATGTAACAACTACTGCGGGAACTTTAGCTGCAACATCTACGGCATGCGCTTATAGGGATCTCTCACCGTCTATGCACATATCAGCGCTTGAAAATGCTGCTGCAAATATGGGCGGGATAGCTGTTGCAGATCGCAGAACTGGTGCTGCAATATTTAATAGAGCAGCTGCGACATCATTGGGTTTGCTTGCAGCAAATAGTGATCAACCAAGTGCGCACAATATCTGGGAAGGCGAGCGAGGCCTTGGGAATCTTTTCTCTATTGCTGGAAAAAATACGCAGACATACGATGGAATAAGTACTGCAAGTTTGCGCCTCTTCCCATATAGCGGATTTATTCAAAGCCAAAATCTTGCCATCACGCAATTGGCTCAAAGGCTTTCGGGCGATCTCATAAGTATTGAACTTGGAATTCATCCCGTCACCATGGAATTACTCAATGGCTCCGTCGGTGGAAGCTACTGGGATTACAAATACGGGGCAGCCAGTGCTTGGCAAGTAAAAGATGTAACGCAATGCGTTGATGCAAAAAATGATGTTCTAGATAAGATTTCGTCAAAGGCTATTGAGATCCCAATTAGCGGTGCTGAAGTAACAATTACTACTTCAAATGGAAGTGACTCTATGCGCATAGAAATAGCACCTGGTAGTGACTTTGGCTCAGGGCAAGAAAAGCACTGGCGAGAAGCTAAATGGCAACGCTTAGTCGGAAAAGACTACTTGGAGGCGGAATCTTTTGCGCAACTGCTTTTGAATAATAAAGCTGATAAAAATGCAATCAAATCTTTGCAAGAATTTTTATTAGCTTAGCGACTCTCAAGTTTTCCGCTATCTGCGCTCTTGTATGCAACTTCGAGTGCTTCAACAGTGCGTGCACCTAATTCACCAGGTGACTGGTTTATAAATGCTTCACCACGTGCCGCAGAGATAATTGCTTCAATTGGGCCATCGCAATTGTAGTAACCCTCATCTTCTTTGAGGGTGAGAAATTCATTTTTTCCTTCGCTATAGAGCCACACTGCTGCACGCTCTATATCGACTAGCACTTGTCCCTTATCTCCAATTGCGCGAATTTCTAGTGCGTGTGTTTTCCGATGTGCTTCAACATGTGCAGATCCACCTGAAACAACACCAATTGCACCGTTATCAAATTTGTATGTGATCGCATCGTGTAGTTCAACAGGAGCGTTCATTGGTGCACTCATCATTGCAAACCCTGATTGCACGCGTGCACCTGTTAGCCATAGAGCCATACCGAGGGCGTGTGTTAGTTGTGCTTGGGCATAACCGCCACCAGAAAGATTTTTATCTGTCCATGTTCTCTGTTCAGGAAGTGATTCTGGTGCAGCGGCAGGGTATGCACCGGTGTTAGATAAAAGTTCGCGAGTCTGTGATGACATATGCACTGTCATGTGCTCAAGATTTCCAATACCGCGCTCATCCATAAGCGCCTTAGCTTTTTGAATCATCGGTAAATAATTCCAACCGAATGAAACTACAAGATTTTTCTTCATGCGATCTGCAGTCGTCACTAAATCCCACGCCTCTGTCGCATGAATAGTTACTGGCTTCTCACACATTACGTGCGCACCCGCTTCTAGTGCTGCTTTTGCATGCTCATGGTGAAAAGCTGTTGGGCTTCCCACTACACAGACATCAATGCCAGCATTCAAAATATCTCGGTAATCTTCGGAGGCGACCTGAAAGCCGTACTGGTCTTTGATTTTTTGGAGTAGTTCTGGGCCTTTTCGAGAAATTCCTACAAATTCAACATCTTTATTCTTAGCTAAATTTGGTAAGTGGGATGCAACTGCCCAACTTCCAGCGCCGATGACGCCTACTCTTATTTTTCCCACTGCTCTACCCCAATCGCAATTATGGCTCTACTCTTCACACCGTAAAGAAAAGAGTTGCCTGTGTCAAGGCTTCTAGATCTGAAAGGAAATAAACGATGGAACGTATGTGCTTTACATTCGATATTTACGAAGGCAAAGAGGCTGAATACAAGAAGCGTCACGATGAGATTTGGCCAGAATTAGTAGCCGATATCAAAGCCGCAGGCTTTAAGAACTACACACTCTTTCGCCGCGGTCTAACCGTTGTTGGATATTTTGAAGTAGATGGAAAAGTTGAAGATGTATTTGCAAAAATGGGTAGCTCGCAAGCTAATGCAAAATGGTCAAAGTGGTTTGAAGATGTGATTGTCAATCTTGCAGATGGCAATGGAAATCTTATGTCTATGAAAGAAGTTTGGCACTTAGACTAAATAAATATATCCGTTCCATTTTTTCGTTTTAGTGAGAAGTGATGTTCACCCGGTGTGAGCATCACTTTTTCATTGTGTACATAAATTACAAATTCTTTGGTGTTTGTAATTGAATAAGAAATTTCTTTGTCGCTAACGTGCTTCCATTCAACATCTACCCATTTTGCAATTGGAATATGTATTCGGCCTTTCATCGAGCTAAGTCCAAAATCACTGACACGTAAAATTACACTTGATCCATCAGAATCTA
>CAMBGL010000003.1 GCA_945866155.1 Bifidobacterium breve | reverse complement strand
GCTTTTGGATTTCCTAGAGCAACAATGAGTTCGGTTGCGGCGCTCGGTGCCTGGAACGGATATGAAATCGTTGCAAGAATTACTGTGTCGATATCTGCAATTGTGAGCTTTGCGCGTTTGAGTGCTTGCTCGCATGCCGCTTGAGCCATTGAGATTACGGTTTCATCATCTCCCGCGAATCTGCGAGATTCAATTCCAGTTCGTTGAATGATCCATTCATCCGTGGAATCAATACGATCAACAATTTCAGAGTTAGGAACAACGCGATGTGGCCTGTATGCACCAACTGAGAGAATTGCGCTATTAGTTACTGGAGCACTCTTTATTTTCATAGATGCCCCTTCGCAAACTCGCGTGCCTTATCAATATCTTCTGCGCTCTTGAGTGCAAGAGTTTCAATCTGAGGTGCGCCCCGTTTGAGTAAGCCAACCAGAGTCCCAGCTGGTGCGAGTTCAATGACACCCGTTACGCCCAATGTATTCAATCTCTCCATACATAAATCCCAACGCACAGGATTGGCGATCTGATTAATGATTCGCTCGAGTACGAGTGAGCCATCTGTGATTACATCGCCATCTTTGTTAGAAATAACCTGAATAGTTGGAGCATGTGTAGTAATTATGGCGGCGAGTGCTCGTAATGGTTCTACTGCACTTGCCATATAAGAAGTATGAAAAGCACCGGCAACTGCGAGCGCTCTTACGCGTGATCCTGCTGGGGGATTCTCACCGAGTGCGGCAAGTGAGGCTAAATCTCCTGCGGCAACTATTTGTCCACCGCCATTTTCATTTGCTGCGATAAGCCCTAATCCATTCAGCGCACTAATAACATCCGAGAGCTCACCACCAAGCACCGCGGCCATTCCAGATGGTTGTTGCGCTGCAGCTTTTGCCATTTCCAATCCGCGCGCTCGTACTAAGCGCAGAGCATCTTCGTGTGAAATTGCACCAGAGAGCGCCGCAACAGTTAGCTCACCAACGGAGTGACCGGATGTAACAGAATAATTCTCAATCCCAAGTGCGCGCGCTGATAAGAGTCCAGCCGCAACGATGAGTGGCTGCGCATTAGCCGTATCTTTGATTTCATCTGCATCTGCAGTTGTACCTAAAGCAAGCAGGTCTAATCCAATTTCATCAGACCAAGAATTCAGATGAGATTTACTTTTGGCATCCTCAATCCATGAATTGAGCATTCCGGGAGTTTGGCTTCCTTGACCAGGAGCAATGATTGCAAGCATGGTTTGCATATTACGCGACTACTACTGAGTAAGTGAAACTATGAGACGCGTGCTTCGTGTACCTGTTGAAACTCTTGCTCGAAATAGTTAGGAAAATTTGGAAAATATAGTTGGCTGTTTTCGGCGCTGCGCTTGAAAACGAGTTTTCCCAATTCAATACCCATCAAAATTATTGCGGCAGGCAAGAGATCAAAAGATCTTTTGAAGAACCATGGTGTCCCATTTCGAAGCATCCATGACATGGATTCACGTTTAGATTTCACTTCTGGTTGAACAATTTCTATATCTTTGATGTTCCAATATTTCTTGAGAATTTCCCTGAAATGAAAAGCAATCATTTGATGCCCCAACTTACTTGGATGCATACGATCGATATGCCACACTTTTCTCTCATAGATATTTTCAATTTCTCTTGTATGTAGTACGTCTGCATTGAACTCGCGTGCAACTGCAAATGTTGCGGCATTGACGGCATTGACTCTTCGGCGTAGCACTCTTGCTAAGATATCTGGGATTGGGAGAATTTGAGTCGGATCATGGAGTTGTAATAGCAATATTTGAACATTGAGTTTGCTGAGCGAAGAAACTATCTCTCTCAGGTTTGTATAGAATGATTCAGGCGAGAAACCATTGCGAAGTAAATCATTTCCTCCCACAATAACTGCAGCGATATCAGGTTTGTAGTCCAGGGCTTTGGGTAGTTGTGTATTGAGAACTTCAGCAGATCGCGCACCTGGCCTTGAGAAATTCACATAAACAAGTGGGTCTTCAAAACTTTTAGCAAGGTAATAACTCCACCCTCGAGGATTATCTTCCTTGTTCACATCGCCGATTCCATAGGCCGCACTGTCTCCGAGGATAGCCAAGGTTGCAATGCGTTCCATTTAGGCCGCCCTTAGTCGATGTTTAGATTTTCGTATTTCATCTTTTTCACCATGCAAATTGAGCAACATAGCAACCGTTGAACTCCATGGGTAATTCTCTGCTTGCTGGTGCGCTCTCATTGACAGAGAGGTGTCAGCATTTCTTATTTGTAACATTTGCTGTACTGCATTAGCAAAATCAACTGGGTTACCGTTAGCAACGGCGCCAACCTGCTCTTTGGAATTTAGTAATAAGAATTCTCCAACAGCACTTGTATTAGAGGCAACTACGGGTGTACCCGATGCAATTGATTCAAGGGCTGCCAAACAGAAAGTTTCTATTGGACCAGGCGCTATGGAAACATCCGCACTGGCAAGTATCTCGGCAAGGTTTTCGCGATTTGCTATATAGCCCAAAAATGTGACGGGTAGGTCTGCACTTATTTTACGAAGTTTTGAGTACATAGGACCATTACCAACATAAATGAGATGAGCATTGATTCCACGAGAGCGCAGTTCGCGCAGCGTTTGAATCGATAGTTCAGGTTTTTTCTCTGGTGACATGCGACCACAGTGCAAGAGAAGGACATCGCTACCCTTGAGCAGAGTCTGTCGTAACTCAGAGTTGCGCTTATTAGGGTGGAAGTGTTGAAGATCTACACCAAGTGGGATTCGGACAATGTTGTGAGCACTTATTTGATGAAATTCTTTCGCGGCAAATTCCGTAGTTGTGACGACATGTTTGAAGCGTGAAGCAAGTCTTCTGTTATGCCAATTCACAATCTTTTGAATTGAAAACGGCAGATATGTCTTTGCAAGTCCGCTCAGTGTCTCGTGGCTAAAGACAACAGCTGGAATCTGCCGTTTCTCCGCCCATATTCCGATAGATGAAAGGGTGAAGCGATCAGATACTTCGATGATGTCGGGCCCGAGGGTGACAAGAAGTTTCTTCAAATCGCTATTACTTCTAATGATTCTGTAGCCACCACTAAATGGAAGTATGAATGAGGGAACAGTAATTTTTCTACCATGGGGGGTTTCTTCGCAAAAGAGCGCACTGCCAGGAACTACATAGGTGAAATCGTGGCCTTTGGAGATATAGCCAGAACCAATCTGGTGCAGCGTTGTTCGGATTCCGCCAGATTTTGGTCCATAAAAGTTTGCAATGTGAACAATCTTCATGCGACAAGTTCCCCACTTCTCTCCGCTTTAGTACTCATGAGTTCGAAGTAGTGATTGATAAGTTGTGAATTCACGTCTTCCCAAGTTCTGTGAATAACTGATTCGCGAGCTCGCTTGGTCATTGTCAGTAGCTCGGGACTTCTAAGAACAAGATCTACTGCGTGGTTGAGCTCACGTGAATCACTTGTATCAATCAAATACCCAGTCCATCCATGTTTTACAAGATCAACTGGTCCACCAGAATTTGGTGCGATGATTGGCACACCGGAAGCAAGTGCTTCTTGAATTGATTGGCAGAATGTTTCATGTTTACCAGTATGAACAAAGAGATCGAGCGAGGCGTAATATTTTGCTAGATCTTCACCGCTCTTATAACCGACAAAAATTGCATTCGGAAGCACGCTTCTTAGGCGATTCTTTGCAGGGCCATCACCAATGATTACAAGCTGTAAATCATCTCGCGAATCAAGTATCGCGAGTTCGTCAATTCTTTTTTCATTAGCAAGTCTTCCAACGTATCCGACAATTTTTCTATCAGGTCGTAAACCGAGTAATGAAGTTCTAAGTTCGATGTCACGATTCTGCGGATCGAATTTTACAGAATCAATTCCACGCTGCCACAAATGCACATTAGGAACTCCAGAATCGCGTAGGTCATTACATGACCAGGACGATGGTGCCAAAGTGCGATCAGTTTGTGAGTGAATATTTGCAACCCATTTTTTCAATGAACCGTGTGCAATTGATAGGCCGTAATGGCGTGCAAACCCTGCAACATCAGTTTGATAAATAGAGAGTGTTGGAATTTCTAAATCTTGAGCAATCTTTGCAACATATTTTCCGAGAAAGAATGGTGAAGCAAGGTGAATCACATCAGGTTGAAATCCATCAATCAAAGGTTTGATTGTTTTCTGTGGCATACCGACAGGCAATAAGCCTTTTACAGAGATACTTGGTACGCGCTTGACACGAAATCCTGCATATTCATTTGGGGCATCGGCGCTTTCGGGTGCAATAACCATCGCCTGGTGACCTTCGCGAGAAAAGCTTTCAAGGATGCGCAAGACAGAATTAGTTACGCCATTTACCTGGGGGAGGAAGGACTCGGTAACGATTGCGACCCGTAGTTTTGATCTCATGGCATGAGGATGAGGCCCCAGGAAACTCTCAACCAAGAGTTGAGGTTACGTGTTGGCAAACCGTGCGTGAAGGTTTGTCTCGGTGTGGCGATGCCTATTACCGCCGAGTAACCTGTGCCTTATGAAAATTGCTGTCTGCGTCAAACAAGTACCAGATTCCTGGGCTGAGAAGAAGATGATCAATGGAACACTCGACCGCGAAGGCGTTGATGCAGTTCTCAATGATCTCGATGAGTACGCAGTTGAAGAAGCGCTTCGAATTGTTGAAGCACATGGCGGCAATGAAGAAGGCGGCGCTAACAGCGTGACCATTATTTCTATGGGACCAGAGCGTGCAACTGAAGCAATCCGCAAAGCACTATCTATGGGTGCAAATGATGCAATTCTTATTAGCGATGGCGCGCTCGCAGGCGCCGATGCAATTACCACATCTGCCGTACTTGCAAAAGTAATTGAAACTGGTGGATTTGATTTAGTTCTTTGTGGAACAGAATCAACTGATGCTCGTATGAGCGTTGTTCCAGCAATGATTTCAGCGCGCTTAGGTTGGGCTCAACTCACATTTGCTGGCAGCGTTGTTGTTGATCCTGCCGCTTCAACTGTTGCAATTACACGTGTGACAGATGCGGGTGTTGATTCTATGGGTGCTAGTTTTCCTGCAGTGCTCAGTGTTATTGAAAAAATAAATGAACCGCGTTACCCATCGTTCAAGGGCATCATGGCTTCTAAGAAAAAGACTATTGATGTTCGCGATTGCGCAGCGATTGGAATTTCTGTTCAAGGTGCCTGGTCACTCGTTGCTGATTCAGCCCCTCGTCCAGCGAGAGCAGCTGGAATAAAAGTTACCGATTCTGGTGATGGCGGCAAAGAATTAGTTGATTTCCTAGCAGGAAAGAAGTTGATATGAGCAACGTATTTATCCTCGTCGACCTTCAAGGTGATGCAGTAAGTAAGACAACTGCTGAACTTGCAACTGCGGGTGCTCGCATGGGCGAAGTCACTGCAATTGTTCTAACGCAACCAGGTAAGAGCGCTGCAATCGTTTCTACACTCACTGGCCCAATTTCATCTGTTATTTCAATCGAGTCAGAAGATCTTGCAACACATGGCGTCCCTGCTTATGCCGATCTTATTTCACAAATTGTTACTGAGAAGAAGCCATCAGCGCTGCTTATTGCATCTCATGCCTTTGGGAAAGAGATTGCAGGGCGAGTAGCGATTGCGACAGATTCAGGAATTATTACTGATGCAGTAGATGTTGCAGCCGATGGCACTGCAACTCAATTAGTTTTTGGTGGCTCCACAACTGTTCACTCGAAGATTTCTCATGGAGTAAGCATCATGACAATTCGCCCAAATACGATTGAAGCCAATACTGCAGCTGCATCTCCAACTGTTGAAAATGTAACGAAGAGTGTCAGTGATGTTGCGAAGAAAGTAAGAATTACTGCAACGCAACCATTTGTAAAAGGTGGTCGACCAGAACTCACCGAGGCAAATATTGTTGTATCTGGTGGACGCGGAACAAATGGAGATTTTGCAGCCGTTGAAGGATTAGCAGATGCATTAGGTGCAGCCGTTGGTGCATCACGCGCCGCAACAGATGCAGGTTGGTATCCACATACACATCAAGTTGGACAGACAGGAAAAACTGTTAGCCCGCAGCTCTACGTTGCATGTGGAATCTCTGGAGCAATCCAACACCGCGCAGGCATGCAGACAAGTAAGACAATTGTGGTCGTCAATAAAGATGCTGAAGCGCCAATATTTGATATCGCTGACTTTGGCGTAATCGGTGATCTCTTTGCCGTGCTGCCCAAGGCAACGGAAGGCGTTATTGCGCGCAAGTCCTAGACTTAGCACCATGTCTTCCATCTATCTCGACCATGCGGCAACTACGCCGATGCTCGATTGTGCAATTGATGCGATGACTACTGCGCTCTCAAAATTAGGTAATCCATCGAGTTTGCACACGCCTGGTCGCAGCGTTCGCAAAGATATTGAAGAGGCGCGCGAAGTAATTGGTCGCGAAGTTGGCTCGCTTGCATCCGAAATCATTTTTACTGGTTCAGGCACTGAAGCAAATAACATTGCTCTCAAAGGACTATTTTGGAAGCGTCGAGCAGAGGGACGCAATGTAGTTCTCATCTCTGCAATTGAGCACCACGCAATTATCGATCCAGCACAGTGGTTAGCAACCCACGAAAAGGCTGAAGTAATCGAGATTCCTGTAACAAATGACGGAGTAATCGATTGCGCTTTTGTAGAAGAATTCCTTTCAAAGCGAGCAGATGAAGTTGCTCTCATTGCAGTCATGCATTCAAATAATGAAACTGGAGTTTTGCAACCTATTTCCACGTTGGTAAATCTTGCAGGCGATATTCCCGTGCACTGCGATGCTGTTCAAAGTTTTGGAAAAGTTCCACTTTCTTTTTCAGAACTCGGTCTGACATCACTGACGTTGAGTGCGCATAAAATTGGTGGGCCGCTAGGAATAGGCGCACTCGTGCTCAAGCGCGGAATTGAAATCCCCGCGCTATTACATGGCGGGGGACAAGAGCGCGAAATTCGAAGCGGAACGCTCAACACTCCATCAATCGTTGCATTTGCAACGGCAATTGCATCCCATCAATATCTATCTGATGCAGTCACAAAATTACGCGACTATTTCATCTCTAGCGTTCATGTTCTTTTACCTGATGCAATTCTCAATGGCGCAAAATCTGCTCGACTTCCAGGCATCGTAAATTTCACTTTTCCCGGAACACAAAGCGACACTCTTCTTTTGCTCATGGATAGCGCCAATGTTTCTTGCTCAACAGGATCAGCGTGCAGTGCAGGCGTGCATGAAGCCAGCCATGTCTTATTAGCTATGGGACATACTGAAAAAACAGCACAATCTTCTTTACGTTTCTCACTCGGAGCATCGACTACTCAAAGCGATATTGATTACGTTTTGTCAGTACTTCCTGATGTGATTGCTCGTGGACGGGCGGCGAATCTTTCATGAAACTAATTGCAGCAATGAGTGGTGGAGTTGATTCAGCAGTTGCTGCTGCCCGCGCAGTTGAGGCGGGACACGAAGTAATTGGCGTGCATTTAGCGTTATCGGCTAATCCGCAGAAATATCGTTCAGGTGCGCGAGGTTGTTGCACGATTGAAGATTCACATGATGCGCGTCGCGCAGCCGATGTCATTGGTATTCCTTTCTATATCTGGGATATGGCCGAAGAATTCCATGATGGAGTCGTCGAAGATTTTCTTGCTGAATATGCACAAGGTCGTACTCCCAATCCGTGCCTGCGCTGTAATGAAAAAATAAAGTTTGCAGCCGTCTTAGATCGTGCGCGAGCCATGGGATTCGATGGTGTTGTCACTGGCCACTATGCACGTACTCAAATAACTCCAGAGGGCAAGACCCTGCATCGTGCAATTGATATCTCCAAGGATCAGTCATACGTGCTCTCAGTTCTCACTGTTGAACAAATTGCTGGTGCGATATTTCCATTAGGAGATACAACAAAAGTAGATATCCGCAAAGAGGCAGCAGAGCGCGGTTTAGCAGTTGCAGAAAAACCAGATAGTCACGATATTTGTTTTGTTCCATCGGGTGATAACGCAGGTTGGTTGCGCGATCGATTAGGAAGTGAAACGGG
The DNA here is from genome assembly GCA_945866155.1 of Bifidobacterium breve. Classification (GTDB taxonomy): domain Bacteria; phylum Actinomycetota; class Actinomycetes; order Nanopelagicales; family Nanopelagicaceae; genus Planktophila. The sequence continues at coordinate 16,607 of CAMBGL010000003.1, read as the reverse complement.
ACCAATCGTTGATCAGAGCGGCACAAAGATCGGCGAGCACAAAGGTGCATACACATACACAATTGGTCAGCGAAAAGGTTTAGGTCTCACAGTGCCAACTGTTGATGGATCTCCTCGCTTCGTTCTAAAAATCGAACCTGTTTCAAATACTGTCGTAGTTGGTTCGCGCGAAGAATTAGCTATTACTTCTATGAAAGGTGAGCGCCCTGTGTGGTGTGGAGCCGCAGTTACATCTACACCAACACGAGGTTTCGTACAGATTCGCGCACACGGACAAGCACTGCCATGCACTTATTTCTTTGATGGAACAAACTTGCATGCGCAATTAGATGAAGCCCTTTTAGGATTAGCAACTGGTCAAGCGATGGTTATTTACGATGGTGATCGCGTCGTTGGCTCAGCAACAATTTGTGAGACTAACTAGTGAGCAACACAGCAAGACATCGAATCGATGAACTCACTAATGAGATTCGTGAGCATCAGTTCAAGTATTACGTCTTAGATAAGCCAACAATCACAGATGCTCAATTCGATGCTCTGCTCGGCGAATTATCTCAACTTGAGAGCAAACATCCAGAGCTATTAGCACCAGATTCTCCCTCTCTCAAAGTTGGTGGGGGATTCTCAACTCAGTTTGAACAACGCGATCACATTGAAAAGATGATGAGTTTAGATAATGTTTTTGACCTAGACGAACTTGCTTCTTGGTTTGATCGCGTTGAAAAAGAGATTGAGAAACCTTCCTATCTATGTGAGCTCAAAGTAGATGGCCTTGCTATCAACCTGACTTATGAAAATGGTCAATTAGTTCGTGGTCTCACACGTGGTAACGGTGTAACTGGTGAAGATGTGACGCTTAATGTAAAGACAATAAAAGTATTGCCACATCAACTCAGCGGAAAAGAGATCCCTTCCCTTATCGAAGTTCGTGGTGAAGTTTTCTTTCCACTCGCTGCATTCAATGAACTCAATGAATCCTTAGAAGAGGCCGGTAAAGCACTCTTTGCTAATCCTCGAAATGGCGCCGCAGGTTCCCTTCGTCAAAAAGATCCTCGAGTTACTGCTTCGCGTCCTTTGAGTTTGGTAGTCCATGGAATCGGTGCGCGAGAAGATATTTCATTCGACTCGCAAAGTGATGCGTATGGCTTGCTTGCAAAACTTGGTCTTCCAACGAGTGAGCGATTCAAAGTCTGCTCAACACGGGCCGACGTTGAAAAATTCATCTCTTATTACAACGAGCATCGCCACGATGTTGAACATGAAATTGATGGTGTTGTGATCAAAGTAGATTCAATCGCATCTCAAGAAAAACTTGGCTTCACATCTCGTGCACCTAAATGGGCCATTGCCTATAAATACCCGCCTGAGGAAGTTGTCACAAAATTACTCGATATAAAGGTCAGCGTGGGTCGCACAGGTCGCGTGACTCCCTTTGCATTTATGGAACCCGTAAAAGTTGCTGGCTCAACAATTACAAATGCAACGCTGCACAATGGCGAAGAAATCATGCGCAAAGGTGTCTTGATTGGTGACTATGTTGTTATTCGCAAAGCAGGCGATGTCATTCCTGAAGTTCTAGGCCCAGTTATCGATCGCAGAACTGGAAAAGAAAAGGCATTTGTTATGCCTACGCATTGCCCAGAGTGCGCAAGTGAATTACGAGCAATGAGTCAGGCTGACGTAGATATACGTTGTCCAAATACTCAGAGTTGCCCAGCGCAATTGCGAGAGCGTATTTATTACATCGGTTCGCGTGCAGCCCTAGATATTGACGTCTTAGGATATGAAGCAGCCGTAGCACTTCTGGAAAGTAAAGTGATTACGGATGAATCCGATCTTTTTGATCTCACTGCAGAGAAACTCAGTAAATCAGATTTCTTTACAAAAAAAGATGGAAGCGCTTCGAAAAATGTTGAGACTCTCCTCAAGGCGTTGGAAGAAGCAAAGACGCGCCCGTTGTGGCGAACAATTGTTGCACTCTCAATTCGCCACGTCGGCCCCACAGCAGCGCAAGCGTTAGCAACTAATTGCGGCTCTATTGAAGCGATCGCAAAATCAAATGCGCAAGAGTTAGCGCAAATTGATGGAGTTGGCGCGACGATCGCTGAGTCAATTATTGATTGGTTTAGTATCGATTGGCATCGCGAAATTATTCGTAAATGGAGCGTTGCGGGAGTTTGCGTAGTTGCCGAGGAGGTTGAATCTCTACCTCAAACTTTATCTGGTCTTACCTTTGTTGTTACGGGAGGACTTGAATCCTTCACACGTGATGGAATCTCAGAAACCATCGTTGCCCATGGCGGAAAATCGGCTTCGGCAGTTTCTAAGAAAACCGATTATCTATTGGTAGGCGCTGAACCTGGTTCAAAATTAGCTAAGGCAGAAGAATTGGGTATTCCCGTAATCGATGAGGCAAAATTCAAAGAACTACTCGCGGGCAAGGGGTAGTATTTCACCATGATTATTCGTGCATCCGAAACTCTTCGCGAACTTCCAGCGCCTCCATATGCTTTTGGTATTGGTGCATTCGTTGTTTTTTCATTACTTCTTTATATAACACTGCGTTTCGACCGGGACTAATTTGTCTGCGGTAGGTATTTACGGAGGCACCTTCGACCCGATTCACTTGGGTCATCTCCATGTAATTACTCAACTACTCCAGCGCGACATTATTGATCATTTACTTATCGTTCCTGCAGGACAACCATTACTACGGGCAGATGCACCAGTGGCAACGGCTGCCCAAAGACGAGCGATGTGCCAATTAGCCATTGGGTCACTTCCTGCAGATCTTCGATCACGAGTTGAAGTAAATCCAATAGAAATTTTGAGACAGGGCCCAAGTTATGCCATTGATACCGTTGATGCAGTAGCTGCAACCTATCCTGGCGATGAAGTCATTTTATTTATAGGTTCGGATGCTTATGCCAATATCGACAAATGGCATAGAGTCGAAGAGCTCAAAAACAAATGTAGAATCATTGTTATCGAACGACCAGGTTATTCTTTCGAAGGTTTGGACGTATCTGCTTTAGATATTTCTGCAACACAGATTCGTGAAGGATCAAGTAATCAGATTCCTGAATCTGTTGCTCACTATATAAAGGAGAATGGCCTCTATGCCAGCGCAAAGTAAAACCATTGAAATCACTCAAGTCGCAGCCCACGCAGTTATTGAAAAACTAGCGACAGATGTCATTGCTATCGATCTATCGGACCAGTTAGTTCTGAGTGAAATATTCTTGATTGCTACAGGACACAATGTTGCTCAAGTCGATGCTATTGCCGATGAAGTAGAACGCAAGATGGCAGATATTGGCGAGAAGCCTGCACGTCGCGAGCATGGCGCCGAATGGATTCTTCTTGATTATTCTGATCTCGTTGTGCACATCCAGAGCAGCGAACTACGCCGTTATTACATGTTGGATAAATTATGGAACGATTGCCCAATGATTGAATTAGATGCAGTAAAGGCTGCCGCACTCCATGGACGGTAATCGCGTACTCCTATGGCGTCATGGCCAAACTGATTGGAATGTAGTCAATAGATTCCAGGGTCACTCTGATATTCCGCTCAACGAAGTTGGTCAATATCAAGTAAAGCATGCAGCAGAAATATTGGCAGGTATGAAACCGACTGCAATTATTTCAAGTGATTTACAGCGTGCGAAATTTACTGCTCAAGCACTCGCTGATCTAACAGGTCTGCAAATTTCAATCGATGAAAACTTGCGTGAAACAAATGGTGGGCTTTGGGAAGGTAAGACAGGAAAAGAAAATCGTGAAGAAGATTTTCAAAACTTTATTCGCTGGATCGATGGCGAAGATAACCCTGCAGGAACAACAGGGGAGAAGCGAAGCGAAGTAGCAGCTCGAGCAGTGGGCGCAATTCATAAAGCACTTGAGGGAAAGACAAATCAATTATTAGTTGTTGCAACTCACGGCGGAACAGCGCGATGCGTCCTAGGTGATTTACTCAAACTCCCACTAAGTCATTGGGGAGTCATTGGTGGATTATCAAATGCTTCATGGTCGATATTGCAGAGATATCCACGCCAATGGAATTTGATTGAACATAATGCTGGATCAATTCCAGAGCCTGTCTATGGTGAAGAAAGCGGCGCAGCTTCGCCTGAATAGTGCGATTCTAAAATTGCGATAGGTTTGCCCTCTCGTAAGTACGGGGCTATAGCGCAGCTGGTAGCGCACCTGCATGGCATGCAGGGGGTCAGGGGTTCAAATCCCCTTAGCTCCACATGGCAGATGTAACAACTATTCCTCGCGGATGGAACGCGACAAATATTCCAGATCTCACCGGTAAGAAATTTATTGTCACTGGTGGAACAAGTGGACTTGGAAAAGAAACTGCTCGCGAACTTATTCGCAAGGGCGCTCATGTCACTATTACTGCGCGTGATGAGCGCAAGGGTGAGGCAACATATGTTGAACTAGGGAAAGAGCGAGTCTCATTTTCGATTGTGGATCTGACTTCGTTGAAATCGATTCACTCTTTTGCAGCAACCATCACCCACAATTTTGACGTTCTTATTCTCAATGCCGGAATTATGGCTACGCCACTGAAGACAACTGAAGATGGTTTTGAATTGCAGCTTGGCACAAATCATTTGGGTCACTTTGCACTTGCAGCTCTATTGAGAAATAGAGTCCAAGAGCGCATTGTCAGCGTTGCAAGCCAAGCACATCGCTTCGGAAATTTTGGCGATGGCTCTAAAGAAGCTATTAGAGATCGCGCGTTAGCAAAAGGTGAATACAAACCTTGGGGTGCATACGGTGCGAGCAAATTAGCAAACTTACTTTTTACAAATGAATTACAGCGCCGCTCAATCAAGAATGATTGGAACATCAATGCATATGCGGCCCACCCCGGATGGTCTGCAACGAATTTGCAAAATGTTTCACCGCACATGCGCGGAGCTACTTTAGAATCACGAGTTACTGGTGGTATGAATTCTCTCTTTGCTCAATCCTCATCACGGGGCGCACTCCCAACGCTATGTGCTGCTACATATCCAGGTTTAGTAGGGGCTTCATATATTGGCCCAGATGGCTTGATGGAGATGCGCGGATTTCCAAAACTAACCCGCGGGACTTCACTTTCATATGATCAATCACTTGCTGCAAATTTATGGTCAGTAAGTGAAGAACTAACTGGCATTACTTGGGCATAAAGCCCGATAAACTCACCTCATGTCCACAACGCAAGGCAATGAAGAGCGCGAACACGCTGCTTACGACTTTGCCTACGTGCAAGAAAAGTGGCTACCTATTTGGGATGAACTCACTCCCTTCAAATCAGGTCGAGCCGATGATCCTCGACCTAAGAAATATGTCTTGGATATGTTTCCTTATCCTTCAGGTGATTTGCATATGGGCCACGCAGAGGCATATGCACTCGGTGATGTAATTGCGCGTTACTGGGTTCAAAAAGGATTCAACGTTATGCACCCAATTGCTTGGGATGCATTTGGTCTTCCTGCAGAAAATGCTGCAATAAAACGCAATGAAGATCCACGTATTTGGACATATGAAAATATTGCAACACAGAAAGCTTCTATGCGACGTTATGCATGTTCTTTCGATTGGGATCGCGTATTCAACACCTGCGATCCTGAGTATTACCGCTGGAATCAATGGTTATTCCTCAAACTTCACGAACGTGGCTTGGCATACCGTAAAGATTCTGCAGTCAACTGGTGCCCAGGCTGTCAGACAGTACTTGCTAACGAGCAGGTAGTTGCGGGCCTATGTGAGCGCTGTGATAGCGCAGTTACAAAGAAGAAATTGAATCAGTGGTATTTCAAGATCACGGATTACGCAGATCGCTTACTCGATGACATGCAACAACTTGAAGGACTCTGGCCTGACAAAGTACTCACAATGCAGCGCAACTGGATTGGCCGCTCAACTGGTGCCAATGTGCAATTCGTTATCGAAGGGCGCAAAGAGCCAATCTCTATCTACACAACGCGTCCCGATACTTTATACGGCGCAACATTTATGGTTGTTGCAGCGGATTCAGAACTTGCTGCCGAACTTGCAGCAGGTACAACTGCAGAAAAAGATTTCAAGGCATATGTCGAAAAGATAAAAGCAGATAGCGATATTGATCGCCTTGCAACTGATCGCCCAAAGAGTGGCGTCTTCTTAGAGCGCTATGCAATCAATCCAGTCAACGGCGAAAAACTACAAATTTGGGCAAGTGATTACGTGCTTGCAGATTATGGAACCGGTGCGATCATGGCCGTTCCAGCACACGATCAACGCGACTTAGATTTCGCACGTGCAATGAAATTGCCAGTTCGAGTCGTTATTGAAACTGGGGAAGAAGACCCAAGCCAAACAGGTATTGCAACCGTTGGAGATGGAACTGTTGTAAATTCCGGTTTGCTCAATGGCTTGAATAAGGCTGATGCAATTGCTGCAATCAATGCCCAACTCGAAAAAGATGGTCTTGGTAAATCAGCACGTAACTATCGCTTGCGTGACTGGTTGGTTTCACGCCAGCGTTACTGGGGTACACCAATTCCGATTATTCATTGCGAAAAATGTGGCGAAGTAGGAGTGCCAGAAAGCCAACTTCCACTTACGCTTCCCGATGCAGCAGGTCTTGATCTCAAACCAAAGGGAACATCACCGCTAGGGGCTGCAACCGCATGGGTGAATGTGAAATGTCCTCAGTGCGGCGCCGATGCAAAGCGCGATACAGACACAATGGATACATTCGTGGATTCATCATGGTATTTCTTACGTTATCCATCGTCAACAAATAATGATGAGCCTTTTGCTCGTAAAGATATTGATACATGGTTACCGGTTGATCAATATGTCGGTGGCGTAACACATGCAATCTTGCACTTGCTCTACAGCCGCTTCTTTACAAAAGTACTTGGTGATATGGGAATGCTCTCATTCAACGAACCATTTACGCGTCTACTCAACCAAGGAATGGTTGTCATGGATGGCTCTGCAATGTCGAAGAGCCGTGGAAATTTAGTTCGCCTCTCTGATGAGTTAGCCCATCACGGAGTAGATGCAATCCGTTTATCTATGGTCTTTGCTGGTCCACCAGAAGATGATGTTGATTGGTCGGACGTTTCACCATCTGGTTCTGTAAAGTTTTTGACTCGTGCGTGGCGCCTATCAGGAGATATCACGAGCGCACCAGGAGTTGATTTCACTAAAGGTGATGTGACTTTGCGCAAAGCAACTCATAAAGCGCTCAACGATGCCGGTATTGCAGTGGAAACATTTAGATTCAATGTTGCAATCGCTCGCGTGATGGAACTTGTCAATGCAACTCGCAAAGCAATTGACTCAGGGTGCGGTCCTGCAGATCCTGCAACCCGCGAAGCAGTAGAGGCAATTGCCATCATGCTCTCACTCGTTGCTCCATATACATCGGAAGAAATGTGGGAGCGCCTTGGACACAAACCAGCAGTAGCACTTGCAGGCTGGCCAACTGTAGATCCATCATTACTTGTTGATGAGAGCGTTGTAGCCATCATCCAAATCAATGGAAAAATCAAAGAGCGTATTGAAGTTTCGCCATCGATTTCTGATGCAGAGCTCGAAAAACAAGCAATGGCGCACCCCGTCATCGTTGAAGCGCTCAAAGGTGCCACAATTCTCAAAGTGATTGCTCGCGCACCAAAACTCGTCAATATTGTTATCAACAGCTAGTAACTCTTCACGCCTCGCGTGATTTCTCGGAGACGAGAATCCGCCAATGGAAAAAATCAAAGATATTTGGGAAAGAATCAATTATTGGTGGCAAGACCTTGCTTATAGCCACATACAAAAACGTGCATTACTCATCATGGGAGTTGGACTACTTGTTCTCTCATCATTTGTAGTCTTTCGTGGAAGTAGTAAAGAAGTTATTACGGCCCCACAGATACCAATAGAAATTTCAATTCCAGAAGTAATTGTTGATGTAGCAGGAGCGGTCAATAATCCAGGTGTCTATTCATTACCTGCGCAATCACGCGTCATTGATGCACTCCGGGCTGCAGGAAATGGTATTACCGGATCAGATTTGAGCGATCTCAATTTAGCGCGGGTAGTAAAAGATGGTGAACAGATTTATGTAAATCCAACGGTGCGCACTGTCAACGGCAAAAAAATAATCAAGAAAGTAGTGCCTCGGGGTCCAATCAATATAAATCGAGCCAGTGCAAAAGAATTTGTTGGCCTTGCAGGAATAGGACCAGTAATTGCAAAAAGAATTGTGGAGTATCGCCGAGTCAATGGCCCCTTTATGGCAATCGAAGATCTACAAAAGGTTTCAGGGATTGGTAGCGCAAAATTCGAAGAGTTCAAGAGCAAAGTCAGCGTTTAGTTGATTATCGTGCGCTAGTTATTGGTGCAGCCATTTGGGCTGGAGCACTTGCTCAAAGCGCACTTGCTCCATGGCGCATAGTAATAATTTCACTCACACTCACACTCTTTGCAATCTTTAGCCACAAAGCTCGTCTCATTGTTGTTGTTGCGGCACTTTTAGTTGGCTCGCTAACTATGTCACTTCGACAACAATCACTTGAAAACTCGGCGATAAGGCAATTCAATGGATCGAGTATTGATCTCATCGCCCAGGTTGTTACTGATCCAACAAAGAGTGTGCGCAAGGTCTACGGCTCAACATTTGCACCGCAAAACTACACATTTCTTGCACGAGCGGTGCATATTGAAGGTGAGCTCGGAAAATTCGATCTGCGCATTCCAGTAAGGATTATTACTCAAGATTCACATTCATATTCATTATTGCCCGGCCAGAGTTTTAGTGGACGTGCACGAGTAATCCGTAGCGATGAAGCGCGAGTTGCGGTGCTAGCGCTCCTTGAAGGTGATATCACTGTTCTTACTCCTGCATCACGCCTAGCTCGCACACTTGGCAGCATTAGAACCGGTCTGCGAGAAATCAGTGGCGATGGTGATTCTGGTGCATTGATTCCGGGGATGGTCCTTGGTGATACTTCAAAACAAAGTGCACAGTTTAAAGAGTCGATGAAGAGGTCGGGACTTACCCACTTAGTTGCAGTCAGTGGTGCAAATTTTGCAATCGTTTCAGGATTTGTGCTCTGGCTTATGCAGTTTTTAGTACGCAAACTTAGATGGAGGCTCGGGGCTACAGCGCTGACATTGATTGCATTTATTGCACTCGTTCGTCCGTCGCCATCTGTCTTGCGTGCTGCTGCAATGGCTGCAGTGTTACTACTTGCGCAAGGTAGCGGACGAGCTCGTGATTCATTACCAGCGCTAGGTTTTGCAATGGGAGCGGTAGTAATTGTGGATCCATGGCAGAGCCGTGATGCTGGATTCGCATTATCAGTTATGGCAACTGCTGGACTTCTACTCTTTGCTCCAAAGATCATCACTTATTTCACTAGATTTGTTCCCAAGATATTTGCACAGGCACTCGCGCCACCGATTGCTGCAACTCTGTTTTGTTCACCAATTCTTGTAGCACTCTCTGGCTACATCTCTCCAATATCTGTCGTTGCAAATCTATTGGCAGCTCCAGTTGTCGCCCCAATTACGATTCTGGGCTTTATTGCAGCACTACTTGCGCCAATTCTTCCAATCGTTAGCGCAATATTGATTTTCATTATTCGATACCCAGCTGCATTTATTGGCGCTGTGGCGGAATGGGCATCACATTTTCCGGTGGTATCACTTGGTGTTGGCAGGCAGGGATTTATTCGAATAATCCTCATTATTACGATAGCGATATCGATGCGGATTTTTCTCCAACCCATCTTCCGCAAAATGATTATCTTCTTCTTGATTTTGCTATTAGCGAGTACATGGATTCACCGCTTTCCATCTGGTGATTGGCAGGTGGCGCAATGCGATGTTGGCCAAGGTGATTCCTTAGTTCTCAACCTCGGATCTCACAGAGCAATCGTGATTGATGTAGGGCCCGATTCTTCAGCCGAAGATCGTTGTTTACGACAGCTAGGCATCAAGGAAATTTCCTTGATGATCCTTACGCATTTTCACGCCGACCATGTTGAAGGTTTAGAAGGTGCACTGAATGGGCGAAGAGTTGGAGCGCTATGGGTAAGCACAAATAGTGAACCCCAAGTTGAGAGCCAACGCGTCTACGAACTTATGGGAAAAACGCCAATAACTATTGTTCATCAAGGAATGCGAACAAGTATTGAAAGCAAGATAAAGATTGCAGTGCTGTGGCCAGAAACTTCAGTTCGCGCATTTGAATCAATGCCCGGAGATGGTTCTGCAATAAATAATTCCAGCGTTGGGCTACTGATAGAAACAAGGGATTACTCACTCTTTGCTGCAGGCGATTTAGAACCTCCTGCTCAATCACAGATAGCGCCATTGCTTCATCGCGTTGATATTTACAAGGTAAGTCATCATGGTTCTAAATATCAGGATGAGACTTTGATGAAAGTATTGAATCCGCAAGTGGCAATTATTTCTGTGGGAGCAGGTAATTCCTACGGACATCCCGCTCTTAGTACCATTGCTGCATTGAGGCAGGGTGGCGCTAGAGTTGTGCGAACCGATCGTGATGGCGCCATTGCTCTTAGCGCGCATGGGCATAAGATTTCTATTCGAACAAGTAAGAGTGGTTTAGATTTATTTAGGTAAGAGGGGAGCCGGTGATGAATTCGTTTTATCTCGTTCTCGGCTCTGAAGCAGCCCTTGCCGATCGAGCCCTCGCCAAGATTATGGTTGAACTCAAGAGCGAGAACGCAGAAATAACGAATCTTTTTGCCGCTGACACAATTGTGGGCGATATTGCCGATGCACTCTCGCCATCTCTTTTCTCTGAGCGTCGCGGCCTCATTATTCGCGACTTACAAGATTTGCCTGAAGATAATAAAGATGAATTGATTCGATATTTAGGTGAAGTTGATGCATCAACAACTGTTATATTTCTGCACAAAGGCGGAGTCAAAGGCAAGGCACTCCTTGATGCAATCAAGAAGGTAAAGCCAGAAATTATTGCTTGCGAGCCTTTGAAAAAAGAGGCAGAAAAAGTTGAGTTTGCCCGCAATCTATTTCTCGATGCAGGTCGCAAGGCATCTCCTGGCGCCGTTGCGGCACTCGTTGGCGCGTTAGGTGGCGAACTTCGCGAACTCCAATCTGCTGTTAGTCAGATTGCAGCAGATGCACCAGCAGGAGTAATCGATGAAGCAATTGTTGATAAATTTCATCAGGGCAGAGTTGAAACAACAGGATTTGATGTTGCCGATGCTGCAATTGAGGGAAATTTATCTGTAGCCCTTGTCAGTCTTCGAAGTGCGCTAGAGACAGGAACTGATCCAGTCATGGTCACGAGTGCAATTGCATCAGCGCTTCGCTCTATTGCAAAAGTTTCAGGAACTAATCGCGGAAGTAAATCATTTGAATTAGCTGGTCAATTAGGAATGGCGCCATGGCAAATTGATAAAGCGCGCAGACAGCTCACACATTGGAGTCCGCGCGGATTAGCCGATGCGGTCAGTGCAATTGCGTTAGCTGATGCGCAAGTAAAAGGTGCGGCCAGTGATCCCATTTACGCCCTCGAAAAAGCGGTCAAAAGGATTACAACTGCCCGTTCTATGCGCTAAATCTGCCTCAGTTTGAGTCCGATGCCCTCTCTACGGTAACCTTTCGCCTCTGCCCATACGGGCGTAAACCACACAGGTTCTAGAAAGTTCGGAGATATACAGACGTGGCAAATATCAAGTCGCAGATCAAGCGAATCAAGACAAATGAGAAGGCTCGCCTTCGCAACAAAAGTGTTCGCTCATCAATCAAGTCTGCCGTCCGTAAATTTCGCGACACAGTAACTGCAGGCGATGCAGGCGCAATTACAACTGAACTTCGCACTGCTTCAAAGGCACTCGATATTGCAGTTGCAAAGGGTGTTCTTCATAAGAATGCTGCAGCAAATAAGAAGTCATCAATGGCTAAGGCTGCTGCCAAAGCCGGCGCACGTTAATTCCTTTTACACACTAAAGCGAGGCTAGGTTCATGCCTGCAATTTCACTTGCTAAGGCGCCCCAACCCGCAGCAACTAATCCAGAGCAGATTCGTAATTTCTGCATCATTGCCCATATCGATCACGGCAAATCAACTCTTGCCGATCGCATGCTGGGAATCACTGAGGTAGTTGATCCACGCAATATGCGCGCACAATATTTAGATCGTATGGACATTGAACGCGAACGCGGAATCACCATCAAGTCACAAGCGGTACGCCTTCCATGGCGAAGTGGCCTCGATGGCAACGAATACATCCTGAACATGATTGATACACCGGGTCACGTGGACTTTACTTATGAAGTTTCGCGCTCGCTTGCAGCATGTGAAGGTGCAGTATTACTCGTTGATTGTGCGCAAGGAATTGAAGCGCAAACTCTTGCAAATCTTTATCTTGCAATGGAGAACAACCTGACCATCATTCCTGTACTCAACAAGATTGATTTACCTAACGCTCAACCTGAAAAGTTTGCTGCAGAACTTGCCAAACTCATTGGCTGCGAGCCCGAAGATTGTTTACGTGTTTCAGGTAAGACCGGCGATGGTGTTGCAGAACTTCTCGACCAGATTGTTGCTCAAATTCCTGCACCAAAGGGTGATGCAAATGCACCTGCGCGCGCATTGATCTTTGACTCTGTGTACGACTCATATCGCGGTGTAGTTACTTACGTTCGCGTCATCGATGGCCACCTTTCACCACGTGAACAAATTCAAATGTTTTCAACTGGCGTTCGACATGAAGCGCTAGAAGTTGGTGTTATTTCACCAGAGCCAGTTGCAAGTAAGGGACTCGGTGTTGGCGAAGTAGGTTATTTGATTACTGGTGTGAAAGATGTTCGCCAATCTCGCGTAGGTGACACTGTTACTACATATAACAATCCAACAAAGCAGGCACTCTCTGGATATAAAGATCCAAAGCCAATGGTTTTCTCTGGTCTCTTTCCACTCGATGGCGCTGATTTTCCTGTGCTTCGCGAAGCGTTAGATAAATTACAACTAAACGATGCCGCCCTTGTCTATGAACCAGAATCTTCTGCAGCTCTTGGTTTTGGATTCCGATGTGGCTTCTTGGGTCTGCTTCATATGGAAATTGTGCGCGAACGCTTAGAGCGCGAATCAAATCTAAATCTTATTTCCACAGCACCAAACGTTGTTTACAACGTAACGATGGATGATGGTCGCGAAATTCGTGTCACTAATCCTTCGGAATTTCCTGATGGCAAAGTTGCAAGTGTCCAAGAGCCGATTGTGAAATCAACGATTCTCGCCCCATCAGAGTTCATCGGAACGATTATGGAACTCTGCCAAGAACGCCGTGGTGTATTACTTGGAATGGATTACATCTCAGAAGATCGCGTTGAGATTCGCTACACCTTGCCACTTGCCGAAATTGTTTTCGATTTCTTTGATCAACTCAAATCTCGCACGAAGGGCTATGCCTCCCTCGATTATGAAGAAAAGGGCGATGAAGAAGGAAATCTTGTAAAGGTAGATATTTTGTTGCAAGGCGAAGCAGTAGATGCATTTAGCGCAATCGTTCACCGCGATAAGGCTTATGCCTACGGCGTGATGATGACTGGAAAATTGCGCGAACTTATTCCTCGCCAGCAATTCGAAGTTCCTATTCAGGCAGCGATTGGTTCTCGCATTATTGCTCGCGAAAGTATTCGAGCAATCCGTAAAGATGTTTTGGCAAAATGTTATGGTGGAGATATCTCTCGTAAGCGCAAACTGCTCGAGAAGCAGAAAGAGGGAAAGAAGCGCATGAAGATGGTGGGACGAGTAGAAGTTCCACAGGAAGCCTTCGTCGCTGCCCTGGCAACAGATGCTGATATCGAAAAGGTGAAAGCCGCACGAAAGCAGTAGCTATGTCAGAACTATCGTTCTACGTTCATATTCCATATTGCATCAAAAGATGCGGATACTGTGATTTCAACACCTACACACCTAATGAATTACAAGATGGTGCAACTTTAGAAATCGTGAGTAACGATTACATTGATGCTGTTCTCAAGGAACTCGATAGTGCTCCAACTGATGTAGCGCCGACTATTTTCTTTGGTGGTGGCACTCCAAGTCTTTTGCCAGCTGCTGATTTAGGGCGAGTAATTAGTGCCATTCGTGATCGCAATGGTCTTACAGAGAATTGTGAAATTACATTAGAGGCAAACCCAGATTCTGTAACACCAGAGAAGATGCGCCAATACCTTGATGCAGGATTCAACCGAATCTCATTTGGAATGCAATCGGCGGTCCCTCACGTACTTGCAACTTTGGATAGAACTCATAATCCAGCTAATGTCGCAAAGGCTGTTGAGATGGCGCGCGAGGCAGGTTTTTCAAGTGTGAGTGTTGATCTCATTTATGGAACACCGGGGGAGTCGCTAGAAGATTGGCGCACAAGTATCGAGTCCGCTCTTTCCTTAGGTGTTGACCATATAAGTGCATATGCACTCATTGTTGAGACTGGAACCAAACTTGCTGCGCAAATAAAGCGCGGAGATATTTCAATGCCCAATGATGATTTGATGGCTGATATGTATTTGCTTGTCAATCAAATGTGTAATCAAGCAGGTTTGCAATGGTATGAACTGAGTAATTGGTCAAAGCCAGGACATGAATGCAGACACAACATTGCATATTGGGAGAATAAGAATTGGTGGGGCCTAGGACCGGGTGCTCATTCACATATTGATGGAAAACGGTTTTGGAATCTCAAACATCCAACAACGTATAAGTCAAAATTATTTAGTGGGGAAAGCCCGATATTAGATAGTGAAATATTGACGCAAGAGCAGATGAGAGATGAATCAATAATGTTGGCAATTCGGATGCGAGATGGAATTAATATTTCAAATCTGACACCAACGCAGTTGGAGCGTATTGAAAGTTATCGCGAAAGTGGCCACATCAGCATGGTTGATAAACATCTACAATTGAGCCCACAGGGGCGCCTTATCGCAGACCGTATCGTGCGCGAATTAGTTATCTAGTATCCTCGACCACTATGAACACTACGCATAATGTGATCGTTGCTTTTCTTGCCCTTATTTTCGTTATCTCTGGACTCTCAAAGGCCAGTGGAAATGAGAAAGGGCTCTCTGGCACACGCGAAGTCAATATCAAAGATTGGATTGCACGTCTCATAGGTGTGGTCGAAGCGCTGGCGGCACTTGGTTTAGTGACAGGACTTCGCTTTACATGGATGCAATGGGTTCCACTCCTAATTTTGTGGGTCACGATGGCTGGCGCTATTTTCTTCCACTTTCGCGCAAATAAACCAAAGACTGCATTCCCTGCATTTTTTCTACTGACACTTCTTTCTGTTGCAATCGTGACTATCTAAAAGCCATGTCATCTCGTCGTTTAGAAATTCTTCGCGCCATAGTTGATGAGTATGTGGCGACTCAAGAACCTGTTGGTTCTAAGTCGATTGCTGATCGTCACGGGCTTGGAATTTCTCCTGCGACAATTCGAAATGAGATGGCAGTCCTAGAAGATGAGGGCCTAATAACTCAGCCTCATACAAGCGCTGGCCGTATTCCAACAGATTTGGGTTATCGCGTATTTGTGGACAAATTAGCAACAGTGAAGCCTTTATCTAGTGCGGAGCGTCGCGCTATTGAAACTTTCCTTGAAGGTGCCTTAGATCTAGATGATGTTGTTATGCGAACAGTGCGCCTTCTAGCTGATGTCACTAAGCAAGTAGCAGTTGTGCAATATCCAACAATGGTGAAGTCACGAGTGCGCCACGTTGAAATAGTTTCTCTCACAAGTTCGCGTCTGATGGTTATTTTGATTACAGATGCTGGACGTATCGAACAGCGTGCGATTGAACTTACTAAAGATGTGCCAGACCAATTTATTTCTGCGATTCGAAACCAACTCAACAATGCCATGATGGGTCAGAGTCTTCCCGATGTTGCAGAGCGCTTGACAGGAATCATGGAGAGTTATTCCACGAGTGATCGTCGCGATGTTGCCATCGTTTTGTCTACCGTTATTGAAATGGCAATGGAACAACCAGAGCAAAAAGTTGTACTTGCAGGAACAGCGAACTTAGCTAGATTCCAAGAGGATTTTTCAACGCAAATGCATCCTGTACTTGAAGCCCTTGAAGAACAAGTTGTATTGCTTCGTTTACTCGGTGATGCAAATGAGACGGTAAAGGTTCGTATTGGTTCTGAGCAGAGCGAAACAAATCTTCGTTCGACTTCACTAGTAACTGTTGGATACGGCAGTGATAGTTCACCACTAGGTGCACTTGGAATTATCGGGCCAACCCGTATGGATTACGCAGGCTCGATGGCAGCAGTTTCAGCGGTTGCACGTTATGTCGGACGATTTATAAATGAGGGTGTGTAAGTGGCCGATCATTATCAAACCCTTGGTGTATCTCGCGGTGCTTCAGCTGATGAAATCAAAAAGGCTTATCGCAAGATCGCACGAGAACTACATCCCGATGTCAATCCTGATCCATCTGTACAAGATAGATTCAAGGAAGTAACTGCAGCGTATGAAGTATTGAGTGATTCACAGAAGCGTCAGAACTACGACATGGGCGGAAGTAATTTCGGTGGTGCTAATTTCGG
>CAMBGL010000002.1 GCA_945866155.1 Bifidobacterium breve | reverse complement strand
CAAGAAGAATTGGCTGCAGCACCTTCTTTTGACCTAGTTATAGTCAATACCTCGGTCAGGGAGGTTGTCGAGCAACTGGTATCCTTGGTCTCTGCTTAGCCGCTGAGCTAGCTGTCAACAGAGCGCATTGTTAGGGGAATTACATGGACGGCATTACAAATCCACCAATTGATGAACTTTTGGATAAGAGCGGTTCAAAGTATGGTCTCGTTCTCTACGCAGCAAAGCGTGCACGTCAGATCAATGCATATTATTCACAACTAGGTGAGGGTCTTCTTGAATATGTAGGACCACTAGTTGAAACTCATGTACATGAGAAGCCACTGTCAATAGCCCTACGTGAAATCAACGAAGGCTTATTGACTATCGAGAATCTCGAACCAACCGCGTAATTTTGCGCGTCACCAACCGCAATGAATAAAAGCGGAAGAGAAATTGTTCTCGGTGTTGGTGCTGGTATCGCGGCATACAAAGCTTGTGATCTTTTGCGTCGCCTCCAAGACGAGGGGTATCTAGTCAGTGTTGTACCCACACCTTCATCACTGAACTTTGTTGGCAGCGCAACGTGGGAAGCTCTGTCTGGTCGTAGCGTTTACACGCAAGTGTGGGAGAACGTTCCTGGCGTAACGCATATTCAACTGGCAGAAAAGGCTGACTATTTTCTGATTGCACCTGCGACCGCAGATCTCATTGCTCGTATAGCAGCAGGGCGGGCTGATGATTTGCTGACAAATCTAGTTCTCGCAACAACTGTTCCAATAATGATTGTTCCCGCAATGCATACAAGCATGTGGAATGACCCAGCTACGAAATCTAATGTTGCAACGCTTCGAAGCCGTGGTTACACAGTTATGGAACCAGCGGTAGGTCGCCTCACCGGTGCAGATTCTGGTCAAGGAAGATTTCCAGATTCAGCAGAAATCATTCATGAATTTTCTAAAGTGACTGGTGCCAAACGTGATCTGCTAGATAAGCGAGTTCTTATCTCAGCAGGGGGAACGCGCGAACCAATCGACCCTGTTCGATTTATTGGCAACCGTTCTTCAGGAAAACAAGGTTTCGCATTAGCACACGCTGCACTCTCTCGTGGCGCGCATGTCTCATTGGTTGCGGCGAATTGCGATATCGATGATATACCTGGAGTCACGATGTATCGAGTTGAACGTGCAGATGAGATGCTCTCTCAATTAGAAAATCTCTTTGATGAAAGTGATCTCGTAATTATGAGTGCCGCAGTTGCAGATGCAAAACCAAAACAGATATCACTTGAGAAGATCAAGAAAGCTCTCTTTGGCTCCATTGAATTAGAAGCCAATTCTGATGTAATTGCTACATTGACCAAGAGACGTCACAAGGGTCAAGTCATTGTTGGTTTTGCTGCGGAGACTTCGGAGCATATGATTTCTGCTAAGAAGAAGTTGGAGAGTAAAGATCTTGATTTGCTCTACCTCAATGATGTTAGTGGGGGAGCAATCTTCGGAAGTGACTCAACGAACGGTTCTATTCTCGACCGCAATGGCGCGGTGATACCAGTAGATGAGATGAGCAAAGACACGCTCTCACACCTTCTGCTAGATCAAGCACTACACAAGTTAGGTTAGGACAATGTCGAAACGTCTATTTACATCTGAATCAGTTACTGAAGGTCATCCGGATAAGATCGCTGACCAAATCTCTGATGCAATTCTGGATTCGCTAATCGGTCAAGATAAGAAGAGCCGTGTCGCCGTTGAAACACTGATTACAACTGGTCAAGTACACGTTGCCGGCGAAGTCACTACTGATGCTTATGCAGACGTTATGGGGATTGTTCGCGAGACTGTATTGAATATTGGATACGACTCGTCGGATAAAGGCTTTGATGGAAATTCATGCGGTGTCTCTGTTTCGATTGGTCAACAATCACAAGATATAGCGCAAGGGGTTGATGATGCCTATGAGAATCGCGTCTCTTCATCGGTTGATCCTTTGGACCTTCAAGGCGCAGGTGATCAGGGTCTTATGTTTGGTTATGCATGCGATGATACGAAAGAGCTGATGCCACTACCTATCTGGTTGGCACATGAATTAGCCCAACAACTATCTAAAGTTCGTAAAGATGGTTCGCTTCCATATTTGCGCCCAGATGGAAAAACACAAGTAACTATTGAATACGATGGTGATAAGGCAATTGCTCTCAATACGGTTGTAATTTCTAGCCAACACGCAGAAGAAGTAGATGTTGCCAAGAAACTCACGCCAGAAATTATCGCATCAGTAATTGATCCAATCTTGGCTAAGATTGATCTTCCAAAGAATGATCTACGTATCCTTATCAATCCAACGGGTCGCTTTGTTATTGGCGGACCAATGGGAGATGCGGGTCTGACAGGACGCAAAATTATTGTAGATACGTATGGTGGTATGGCACGCCATGGTGGTGGAGCATTTAGTGGCAAAGATCCATCAAAGGTCGATCGCTCAGCAGCCTATGCAATGCGCTGGGTTGCTAAAAATGTTGTTGCAGCGGGTCTAGCAAGGCGCTGTGAAGTGCAAATTGCTTATGCAATTGGTAAAGCTCAACCAGTGGGTCTATTTGTAGAGACCTTCGGAACTGAAACGGTTCCAGTTTCGCGTATTCAAGATGCAGTTCTTGCAGTTTTCGATTTACGCCCCGCCGCCATCATTCGAGATCTCGACTTATTGCGTCCAATTTATTCTAAGACAAGTGCATATGGACACTTTGGTCGTGAACTTCCTGAATTCTCATGGGAGAAGACAGATCGTGTTGGCGCTTTGCAATCAGCGCTCTAATTCTGACAATGATCTAACATGGCAACGCCTCGTCTTTTCCGACTCAAGTCCGAGGTAATTGCTAAACCTGCGGGTGAGATAGCCCATGATGCACCGATTGCTCGTATCTGGGTTGAAACAGGTGTTGATCATTTGGATCAACCGTATGACTATTTAGTACCGGAAGAATTCTCTTCGCGAGTGAGCATTGGCATTCGAGTGCAGATTCCTTTTTCACATCACGAAGTTGAAGGTATTGTTATCTCCAGGCATTCGAGTGCTCAAAGTGGTGCAAAACTAAAGAGTATTAGCAAAATTCTTTCAAATTTCCCCGTCGCAACACCATCGTCACTCAAACTCTATGAACGCGTTGCGCATCATTTCGCAGCGTCGACAAATGATGTATTGCGTAGTGCAATACCTCCACGGGTGGCAAGTGTAGAAAAAGGTAGAAATGCTTACGAGGCGCCGCGAGGTGAAAAAAGGAGATCTAAGCAGAGAGTAGAGTTTTTAGCTTTAGCCCCCCATATCTCACCATTGCAACAACTAGCGGCGCTAGTAGATTTAGAAATAGGTTCATCGCTGGTTATTGTTCCCGATGAACGAGATTTATCAGCTTTAGCGCTACTGTGGAATGAAAATAATGCAGGCAATGAGGCAATAACCCTTGGTAGTTCACTGAGTCGAAGTGATAGATATAGGAATTATTTAGATGCGCTTTCTTCATCGAAGAGATTAGTCATAGGAACTCGTAGTGCAATTTTTGCACCTGTTGCGAATCTTTCTTCGATTATCGTGTACAAGGAGTCATCTCCTGACTATTTTGATCCTCGTTCTCCAGGATGGAATGTTGGCGATGTCGCACGAATGCGTAGCTCTGATGAATCGTTAGATTTACTATTTCTTTCGTATGTTCCCTCACTCAACATTGCTCGTGAAATTGATCAACGTCGCATCAGATATATACACGAATCTCACCGCCTGAACGTAAGAGCGTTTTCTCCATTGCCGGCGCAATTGCTTCCAGAACGAATTTTCCAACCTGTCCGAGAAGCGATCAAGAAAGGACCAGTTCTCTTCTTAGTTTCACGCAAGGGATATGCAAGCGCCTTGATTTGTGGACAGTGCAAAAATTTTGCTCTCTGTGCTTGTGGTGGTCGTATTAAGATTCTTGCAGGAAATAAGCCACCTCAGTGTTCGCATTGCGCTCAGGAATTCTCTTTGTGGCGATGCGCATGGTGTAAGAGCGATAAGCAGTATGCGGCAGGAAGAGGCATAGAACGTGCAAGCGAGGAGATCGGGCGTGCATTTCCGGGTGTCGCAGTCATCTCTTCATCAGGAGATTCGATTAAGAATGAAATTTCGGATAAAAGATGCATTGTTATTGCAACTCCCGGGGCTCAACCAGTTTCGATAAATGGATACAGCGCTGTCGTCATTTTGAATGCTTTAGCTTTCTTCTCGCACGATGATCTTGCTGCAGGGGAGCGTGCTCGTGAAATGCTTTTTGAAACATGCTCACTAGTTAGAAAAGATGGCCAGATACTTATGGCGATAGATGATGCGCATCCAATTATTGCCGCGATTACTCAATGGAATCCTGCGACAATGATTCAGAGAGAATTACGTGAACGCTCAGAACTCGGTCTTCCACCTTTTGAAAGAAGTGCATACCTTCGAGTCACAAACCAGGAAGCAACTCAGCTTGTTTCTGGTCTTCGAAGTTCAATTACTTCAGGACGCTTGAGTTCAACGATCTCAATATTAGGACCTGTTGAGATAGGCAATTCGGAATCGAAAATCATCCTGCGTTTCAATGAAGAAGATCATGAAAGTACTGCAAATTTCTTACGTGAACTCCAACGAAAACGTGGAATCGCCAAAAAACCACTTTTATATATTCGAATAACTCCATACTCACTCGCGTAATGTGAAAGTTTCTTCACCACTTGGTAGACTCAGCACATGTCAATTCAACCAATTCGCCTCTTTGGTGATCCAGTATTGGTCACGAAGACAGCGCCAGTTATCGATTTTGATAAAGAGTTGCGCACGCTGGTTCAAGATCTAACAGACACCATGGTTGATGCACCTGGCGCAGGGTTAGCTGCGCCTCAAATAGGCGTTCCTCTTCGAGTTTTCGTCTGGGATGTTGATGAAACGCTGGGCCATCTCATCAATCCATCATTAGATTTGAGTGAAGAATTGCAGGAAGGCGAAGAGGGATGTCTATCTTTTCCTGAACTTCGCTACCCAGCATCGCGCGCCATGAGAGTTGTAGCAAAAGGTTGGAATATGTATGGAGAGCCAATTAGCGTAGAAGGCTCGGAACTTTTAGCGCGCGCAATCCAGCACGAAACAGATCATTTAGATGGAATTCTTTTTATCGATCGACTTAGCTCCGAAGATAGAAAATTGGCTATGAAAGAGATTCGTGAATCGGAATGGTTCAATGAGAACAACGGTGCTATTCCAACTATCAAAGAATCTCCTCATTCCCTATTCGGACGGAACACTTAGTGCGCATAGGCGTGGCGGCAACGCCAACAGTTGCACTTCCATCCTTGAATTGGCTCTTAGATAGCGAGCATGAACTAGTCAGAACTATTTCTGTGCCTGATAAACCATCCGGACGTGGAAGAGTTCTAACTCCGTCAATCGTGGCGCAATGGTCCCAGGAGCACGATATTCCATGTCTGAAGCCATCACATAGTGATGACTTGATTGATCACCTTGAAGATTTAGATCTAGTGATAACAATTGGCTATGGCGTAATTTTGCCCGAGAAGATT
The DNA here is from genome assembly GCA_945866155.1 of Bifidobacterium breve. Taxonomy (GTDB): domain Bacteria; phylum Actinomycetota; class Actinomycetes; order Nanopelagicales; family Nanopelagicaceae; genus Planktophila. Next base: position 24,161 of record CAMBGL010000002.1, on the reverse strand, counting down.
CTTTCGTTACCTAAACATGGTTTCATCAATCTGCATTTCTCGTTGCTTCCTAAGTATCGCGGTGCTGCTCCTGTTCAGCGAGCACTACTCAATGGTGAGAGTGTTACGGGGGTAACTGTCTTTGCTTTAGATAAAGGGATGGACACAGGACCCATATACGTTTCACAGAGCTGTTCAATTGATCCGGCGTGGAGAGCGAATGAATTGTTAGAAGCTCTTTCGCAGATGGGACCAAAGGCATTGGCGGATACGGTCGAAATGATTGTGCGAAATGAGAGTCCGAAGTTTCAAAGTGGGGATTCGACTCTAGCGCCCAAAATTTCTGTTGAGGAAGCTCAATTGAATTTCAAAGAGTCTGCCCACTCGATTAGAAATAGAGTCCGCGCTTTCTATCCTTCACCTACCGCTTGGACACTCTTTCGTGGTGAAAAAATGAAAATATGTCGATGCGGAAAAATTGATAGTGCTCCAGCTCTGGCTATCGGAGAGGTTGCTGTTATCGCGAATACAGTAATGGTGGGTTGCGGACTCAATGAAAGTGTAGAGATATTGGAACTCACTCCTGCAGGAAAAAATGAGATGAAAGCCAGTGATTGGGCTAGAGGAGCGCGCATACTTCCAGGTGAAATCTTTGGTTGAGGCACGTCGCAACACATTCAAGTCTCCTAAGCCGGATGCATCGCGTCTTCTGGCATTTGATCTTCTAAGCGAAGTTAATCGAAACGGTGGTTTCTCAAATTTGCTTCTTCCTCAAGCGCTATCAGCGAGTTCGTTAGATGAGCGTGATCGCTCATTCGTAACAGAATTGCTCTATGGGACTTTGCGTATGCAGGGTAAGCATGACTGGGTTTTAGCTCAAATCAGTGATCGGCCATGGAGTGAAGTTGATGCGGGAATCGTAGATATCGCCCGTTTGGGTGTTCACCAAATTCACGAGATGCGCGTACCAGATCATGCCGCGGTAGGTGCAACAGTAGAAGTTGCGCGCAAACGAATAGGCGAATCTAAGGCAAGTTTCGTAAACGCATTACTAAGAAATGTCACACGCACATCTATGGAAGATTGGTTCGCATCCCTTGCAGCAATTACGGATCCAGTTGAAAGATTCTCGATTCAATATTCGCATCCTCAATGGATAATTTCTGCGTACTTTGATTTGCTCAAAGACTGGGACGCAGTTGAATCTCTTCTTGCGATAAATAATGTAGCTGCTAAACCAACTCTTGTTTCATGGCCAGGTCGCTCTACTCAAAGTGAACTAATCGATCTTGGGGGAGTTGCAACGAAATTTTCTCAATACGGCGCACACTTTGATGGTGCGCCAGGTTCTCTCGAAATTATTCGACATCGAAATGCTGGCGTGCAAGATGAGGGCTCGCAGTTGGTATCTACGATTTTTGCTTCAGCTCTTTCCAGTAAAAAGAAATGGCTAGATCTATGTGCTGGTCCGGGTGGAAAGGCTGCACTGCTTTCAAGTATCGCTAAAGTCAATGGTGCAGAATTCACTGCAAATGAGGTGTCAACCCCTAGGGCTCAATTAGTAAAACAAGTTGTTGCTGGCGCTCGGGTATGGGTTGGTGATGGTCGTGAAGTGTCGACACATGCTGAAACTTTCGATGCAATATTAATTGATGCACCATGCACGGGACTTGGCGCACTTAGACGTCGTCCTGAAGTGCGGTGGCGTAGAACCGTGCAAGATTTACGCGAACTAACTCAACTACAAAGAGAACTCTTGGAAGGTGCCTATAAGGTGTTGGAAGTAGATGGAATATTGGGATATGCAACATGTTCACCTCATTTGGCTGAGACTCAGGTACAGGTAATGGATTTGCTGAAGGCACATCCCGATTTAGAACATATTCAAATTGATGATTTGATGCCGAAAAACTTGGAAGGTGGAACCAGATCAGGTTCAATGACCTTGTGGACACATATTCACGGTACAGATGCGATGTTTCTAGCTCTCTTTCGCAAAAAGAGTGATGTGAAATAGTAGAATCGCGTCATGAGTATAGATATCCGAATTACTCCATCTATTCTCAACGCTGATTTCAGTAATCTACAGTCAGAGATAGCGAAGATTGCCACAGTTTCAGATCTTCTGCATCTAGATGTCATGGACAATGTTTTTGTCCCTAACTTCACCTTCGATTTCGAAAGTGCATCAAAAGTTATCAAGGAGAGCTCGCTCCCTGTTGATGCACATTTGATGGTTGCCGATGTAGATCAGATTGCTCCGGCATATGCGCAGGCCGGCTGCGCAAGTGTGACCATTCATGCTGAAGCAACGAAAGATATTTCCGCTACCTTGCGCGCTATACGAAAGATTGGAGCGCGCTCTGGTTTAGCACTCAAGCCTGCAACGCAGATAGAAGATTATCTTGATTTCATCGATGATGTAGATATGTTTTTGATCATGACGGTGGAACCAGGCTTCGGAGGCCAAAAATTTATGACGGATATGATGAGTAAAGTTTCGCGCACTCGGGCAATTATTGGTTCTAGACCTATATGGCTTCAGGTAGATGGTGGAGTTTCGGTTGAGACTATTGAAATTGCTGCAGATGCAGGAGCGGATACCTTCGTCGCCGGTAGCGCTGTATTCAATGCCCAAGACCCGGCTGCAATGGTGACTGCATTGCGTGAACTCGCTTCAAAATCTTGATAAGCCAAAGTCGAATCTGACTCAATAATGGTCAATGTAAGCGGCTTCGCCTCTAGTAAACTCTGTCTATGAAAACATTTGAAGCGCTCTGGTCTGAGTTATCCCAGATAGCGCTGACTCGTCCCGAGGGTTCTGGAACTGTGGCTGCCTTAGATGCAGGTGTTCACGCTATCGGTAAGAAGATCATTGAAGAGGCGGGTGAAGTGTGGCTCGCAGCGGAGCACGAGAGTAATGAAGCGTTAGCGCAGGAGATAAGCCAACTGATCTATCACTTACAAACGCTGATGATTGCGCGAGGACTGACCCCCGACGACATCTACAAACACCTCTAGGAGATCTCATGTTACGTATAGCTGTTCCAAATAAGGGATCTTTAGCAGATGAATCAATTGCGATATTAAAAGAGGCAGGTTATCGCCAGCGAAGTGATAGTCGTGATTTAGTTCTCTTAGATAACGAAAATGGTGTTGAGTTTTACTATCTTCGCCCGCGCGATATCGCACTCTATGTTGGCAGCGGTGAACTCGAAGCAGGTATCACAGGTCGGGATTTATTGATTGATTCCGACGCAAAAGCAGATGAAGTTCTAGAACTCAATTTCGGTGGTTCGACCTTCAGATTTGCAGGAAGCGCTGATATTGATTGGGATATGCAGAAGATTTCAGGCAAGAGAGTTGCAACGGCCTATCCAGGATTAGTTGAAAAGCACTTAGATTCACTTGGCATCAAGGCAGAGGTAGTCCGACTTGATGGAGCAGTTGAAAGTAGTGTCCGACTTGGTGTTGCCGATCTAATCGCCGATGTCGTAAGTACGGGTAATACTTTGAGACAAGCTGGTCTCAAAATATTTGCAGAGCCTATTCTTCTCAGTGAAGCCGTACTAATCACTCGATCTGGTGTTGCTATTCCAAGTGAATTAGAGATCCTTATACGTCGATTACAAGGTGTTGTTACAGCTCGCAAGTATGTTCTCCTTGATTACGATGTGAAAAAGGTTGATTCTCAAGCCGCTTGTGCGATCACTCCAGGTTTTGAATCTCCAACTATCTCACCATTGCAAAATGTTGAATGGGTTGCAGTGCGGGCAATGGTTTTGCGCAAGGAGACAAATAGAGTTATGGACGAGCTTTGGGCTATCGGAGCACGTGGAATATTGGTAACAGATATCCACGCTTGTCGTCTCTAGCTATGTGATTCAGCTTCTTCTATCTCTTCACGGCCGATACCTAACAAATATAGAACTGAATCCAAATATGGCGCAGTAACAGAACTATCTGCCGCCGCTTTGACTGCTGGCTTAGCGTTGAATGCGATACCAAGTCCAGCCATTGCGATCATGTCGAGATCATTTGCTCCATCACCGATAGCAATTGTCTGATCAATATGAATTTTCTCTATGGTTGAGAAGTCTTTGAGGGCTTGTGCTTTAGCAGCGCGATCGATGATCGGACCGATTACTTTGCCAGTCAGTTTGCCATCAATAATTTCTAATGTGTTTGCGCGAAAGTGAGTGATATTGAGTTCTATGAGTAGTGGATCAATAACATTGTGGAAGCCACCAGAGACGACGCATACTGTGTGCCCAAGGCGCTGCAAAGTTCTAATCAGCGTTCGTGCGCCCGGAGTGAGCACAATCTCGCTTTGAACCTGACTAATAGCATCGTCTCCCAAGCCAGCGAGTAGGGCGACGCGAGCAATCAGTGCTTGCTCGAAATCAATTTCCCCGCGCATGGCAGCATCAGTTATTTTCACAACTTCGCTATTTACGCCCGCCTTAGATGCTAGTAGTTCGATAACCTCTTGTTGAATCAGAGTCGAATCCACATCGAGTAGTACGAGTTTTCTCGCATGTCGCATAAGACCACCCGGTTGTACTGCAATATCGACGCCTTGCTCTATCGCAACGCGCGCTAGTGAAGATTTCAACACTTTTTGGTCTGCATGAGAGATTACGAATTCAATCGCAGTTACTGGATATGAAGCAGTTCGAGAGATTGACTCAATATTGCCTCCAAGTTCACTAATTGTCTGTGCAACTTTTGCAACGGCAGAGGGAAGTAACTTCGGAGAAAGAATCACGGCATGTACTAATCCGCTTTTAGCTGCAATGGATGAGATTGGAGCGCTGGAAAAAGATGTCGCGATATCAACATCGAGGGTCTTTGAAAGTTCTTCGAGATCTGTATCGATTGCCTCACTATGCGCAGGATTACACGCAATCAGAAGTGTAAGAATGAGTCGCTCACGAATAACTACTTGTTCAATATCTAGCACTGTTAGTGAAAATGGAGCGAGAGTCTCAAAAAGAGTTGCAGTGATTCCGGGTTTATCTATTCCAGTAAGGAGAATAAGTCCCGTAAATTGATCTTTTTCCTCTGTAGCGCTCATAAGGAGTCGAGGTTATCGCGAATCACTCCCTGAATATGCGCAATTTTGCCACCTCGCGGCGTGATTGCGACTATCTTTTTCGCCTATGGGCATTGAATCGATTTTGGAGCTACGCGATGTAAGTGTTCGTCGCGGGGAGTCAACAATTCTTGGTCCTATAAATTTCTCAATCGCTCCGGGGGAGCGATGGGTAATTCTTGGCCCCAACGGTGCTGGTAAATCAACATTTCTCAATATTTTGGCAACTCGAATCTTTCCAACCCAAGGCAAGGCATTTCTGCTAGGTGAAGAGATGGGCAAAGTTGATCTCTTCGAACTGAGAACGAGAATTGGCACGTGCGCTTCGATAGTCGCTGAAGATATTCCATATGAGGAACTAGTGCGCGATGTGGTACTTACCGCAGCCTATGCAATTCTTGGGAGATGGAATGAAGATTACGATTTATGGGATGAATCACGCGCTATTGCTTTACTAACAAATTTTGGAGTCCGAGAACTTGGTGATCGACTATACGGCTCATTGAGTGATGGAGAGAAGAAGCGTGTTCAAATTTCTCGTGCACTCATGGCCGACCCAGAATTGCTCCTTTTGGATGAGCCAACTGCCGGTCTTGACTTAGGTGGCAGGGAAGATTTGTTACATCGATTTTCCGCTTTTGCACAAGATCCAACAGCGCCAGCGACAATATTGGTTACCCACCATATTGAAGAAATTCCGGCTGGAACGACGCATGCATTACTTTTACATAAAGGAGTTGTAGCGGTGTCCGGTCCAATTGCACAAGTAATTACACAGGAGCATTTGAGTAATGTCTTTGGAATTTCAATGAGCGTTGTACATGAAAATGGACGATTCTTTGCGCGTGCCATTTAATGAGAGCTGGGCAAAGGTACTAGCTCCCTTTGAATCTGAACTCAAAAGTATCGAAAGATCTCTTGAAGGAAAAATTACATATCCAGCATTCGACAACGCATTTCGCGCACTAAGTATCCCGATAAAAAGTGTTCGAGTTGTTATTTTCGGACAAGATCCCTATCCAACACCGGGTAATGCAACAGGTCTTGCTTTTGCTGTCCCGAATGAGAACAAAACTCCTGCATCATTGCGAAATATCTTCAAGGAATATCAAGAGGACTTGGGTTATAGAGATACGCCATCATCTGATCTATCGCAGTGGAGTAATGAAGGTGTATTACTTCTCAATCGAGCACTGACATATTCACCTGATGGCCAAATTTCAATCAAGCAGTGGGCTCCCATTACTAATGCTATAGCTGAGGAATTAGGTAAACGCGATGTAGTGGCAATTCTTTGGGGCAACGATGCCAAGAGTTTGAAAGAATATTTTCGAGATGATTGGGTAATTGAAAGCGCTCACCCGAGTCCGCTATCTGCCTATCGAGGATTCTTCGGCTCCAAACCATTCTCACGAACAAATCAAATTTTAGAAAGAAACTCTCTACCCACTATTAGTTGGTAAAAAGAAGGAGGGCCCAGGTTTCCCTGAGCCCTCCTCTAACAAGATTTCTACAATTAGCCCACCCAAGTATTGATTGGTGAAGATAAGAAGTAGATCATAAATAGACCCGCTACTAGGAATAGCAAAGGATGAATCTCTTTGCGACGTCCCTGAATCACGCGAATTACTACGAATGAAACGAATCCTGCGCCGATACCAACAGAGATGTTGTAAGTAAATGGCATCAAGATAATTGTGAGGAATGCGGGAATCGCGATTCCGTAATCCTCCCAATCGATATTCTTTACTTGTGTCATCATCAAGAAACCGACGATTATCAAGGCAGGTGTTGCAGCTTCGTAAGGAATAACCGCGACAAGTGGTGCAAAGAATGTCGTAAGAAGGAAGAGCAGCCCTGTTACGACTGAGGCCAATCCTGTTCGAGCACCTTCACCTACGCCTGAAGCAGATTCGATATAACTTGTGTTAGAAGAGATGCTTCCTGCTCCGCCTGCAACAGCTGCTAACGAGTCGACAAGAAGAATGCGATCATTATTTGGAACATTTCCATCTTTATCAATCAATCCAGATTCATGACCAATTGCTGTAACGGTTCCGACAGTGTCGAAGAAGTCAGAGAGCAACAAGGTGAAGACTAAAAGGATTGCAGTGATTGCAGATACCTGACTGAATGAACCGAATAGGTTGAATTGGCCAAATAGACCAAAGTCCGGTGTATCAACAATTTTTGAAGGCACTGCTGGAACATTGAGGTTCCAACCCTTTGGATTGACGGCACCTGTTGCACCATTGAATAGTGGACCAATTTTGAAAGCTGACTCAATGGCAATGGCGGCAACTGTCGCTACTGCTATACCTATGAGAAGAGCACCTTTTACTTTCTTGACCATCAGAGCAATCATCAAGAAGAGACCGAGTGCGAATACAACGATTGGCCAGCCAACCAAAGTTCCGCTATCACCCAGTGTTACAGGGACTGGACCTGATCCTGTCCGACGAACAAAGCCTGCATCAACTAAACCGATGAGAGCGATGAAAAGACCAATACCAACTGAAATTGCTATCTTTAGTTGCGCTGGGACTGCACGGAAGACAGCAGTTCTAAATCCTGTCAGAACAAGGATTGTGATGATTAAACCTTCAAGAACAACAAGGCCCATTGCATCGGCCCAGGTCATCTGCGAAGCAATACCAACTGCAACAAATGTGTTGAGACCAAGTCCTGTTGCAAGTGCGAGAGGATAATTTCCAACAACACCCATAAGGATTGTAAGAATTCCTGCAATGAGCGCAGTCATTGCAGCGATTGCCGCGAGGTTAGGGGCATCTCCGCCACCTAAGAATTTACCCTCAGCATCTTTTGAAAGACCGATGATCAATGGATTGAGCGCGACGATATATGCCATCGTAAAGAATGTGACGAAACCGCCACGTACTTCACGTCCTAGCGTTGAACCACGTTCCGATATCTTAAAATAACTATCCAGCATGGTGAGCCTTTCTCATTTTGGTGTCGGGGGTGGTTGCGACCCCGTGTGACTTCACGGCTCACAAGCCGGGGGGAGATACGTGAAGACTATTAGTTACTTTGAGGTAAATCTGGAAACAACACCGAGTGAAATCGCAATAGATTGTCCGATGAAAAGCGCGAATAGCGCAGTTCCAAGGCCAATACGCCCACCTAAGAGGGCTCCCAGAACCAAGACCGTTGCTTCAATGGCAAGACGTACGCGGCCCACCCGAATCCCCGATTTATTGTGTATCGCTGTCATCAAGCCATCACGAGGGCCAGGTCCTAAGCCGCAGGTTATATAGAAGGTTGAACCTAATCCCACGAGAGCAATTCCAATGAAGCAGTAGATGATGCCGGCGAAATAATTTGGTGCGACTGGAAAATATGTTACTCCGAATTCGATTGCCGCTGCAATAAAAATAATATTCATGAGTGTTCCAAAACCAGGTCTTTCACCTAATGGAATCCAAAAAAGCAATACGAGGGAACTCAAAATAAATGTGGACCAACCAAGAGTGATATTCAGATTTTGCGAAACGCCTTGCGCGAGTACTGACCATGGAGCATTTCCAATATGACTCTGAATGAGAAGCGAGTCTCCGAGCCCGAAAATAACTAGACCTAAAGTCAAAATGAGTGAGCGCTTAGTTGATAGATCCCAGCGACCTGTACCAGTCCACGGCATTACCGGAATCGTTTTATGTGGGCGCAGCCAATGCATGATCGAATTCAATGACATTAGTGGAGGCTACTACACGATAACCTGCTCCATATGGAATTCACCTACTTTCAGACCATCCTCATCGGACTGATTCAAGGAATCACAGAACTATTTCCTATTTCATCTCTTGGCCATGCAGTTTTGATTCCTGGCTGGATTGGTGGATCGTGGTCAAGTTTTACAACAGATCCAAATTCACCATATCTCGCTGTGACAGTTGCACTGCACGCCGCTAGCGCCATCGCGCTCTTCTTAGTCTTTCGCAAAAGATGGTTTGCTCTCATTAGGGGAGCGCTCAACTCATTACGCGGGCAACATAATGATGCATCTCGCGTTTTTTGGCGCGTATTTCTAGCAACAATTCCTGTAGCGGTTTTAGGTTTTACTTTCGAGAAGTCATTGCAGGATGTGTTCGCGAGTCCATTTGCTGCCGGTACTTTTCTCACAATAAATGGCTTATTACTCTTTAGTGCCGAAAGATTGACCCGCAAAAGCAATCGATCACATCTAAATGAAGATTCAAATGCACAGATTGTTGAACATTTATCTATTCCGGCAGCGATGACAGTCGGATTCGCGCAGTCATTAGCCCTGCTCTCTGGAATCAGTAGATTCGGTGTGAGTATGAGTGCTGGATTACTGAGAAAACTCTCACACGCAACAGCGTCTGATTTTGCTTTTCTTTTAGCGCTACCTGTAATTGCAGGGGCTGCATTTTTGAAATTACCTGATTTGTTTGCGCCAGAATATAGATCATTGTTAGGTCCTATTGCTGCAGGTTCAATTGTTTCATTCTTTGCAACCTACGTATCAGTGACATTTTTAGTCAAATGGTTCAAAACGAAAACCCTTTATCCGTTTGCGATTTATTGCTTCGTATTCGGTTTAGCCTCAATCATCAGGTTTGCGTAGGACTAAATGTTTCCTGGAATAGGCACACTCATCAATGTAATAACAATTGTCGGTGGAGCATCAATTGGAGTTCTCATAGGTAACCGCATGAGAGTTAAAACGCGAGACCTACTAACCGATGTACTCGGCTTAGTCACATTTTTAGGTGCGGGAAGTGCACTCATTCCACTCTGGTCACCTCGATATATTGATTCTCTTCCATCTGGATGGGCTCTACTGGTAGTACTTGGATCATTACTCATCGGTGGTCTCATCGGATCAGCTCTCAACCTGGAGGATCGACTCGATGGAGTGGGAGAGAAGTTACGTCAACGTTTCGGTGCATCACAAGAGAGTCCCTTTATCGAAGGATTCGTATCTGCCTCACTTCTATTTGCAATTGGTCCACTGGCAATTTTGGGAAGTATTAGCGATGGTATGTCGACAGGCATCGATCAACTTTTACTGAAAAGCACACTGGACTTCTTCGCCGCAATGGCTTTTGCTACATCCCTTGGCTGGGGGGTCGCAGTATCTGCTCTACCTGTTGGCATTTATCAAGGTGTATGGACGGTAATCGGCCTCGCTCTTGGCAAGGTTTTAGATGGTTATCAGGTAGATGCAATGACCGTTGTTGGTGGCATTATGCTTTTATGTATCGCATTGAGATTGCTGAAAATAAAGTCTGTTGCAGTAGGTAACTTATTACCCGCTCTCGCTATTGCGCCTTTACTCGCACTTGCTATGCATCAGTTTATTTAGATCGTTGAAGCATCAATAACAAAGCGGTATTTCACATCGCTTGAAACTGTTCTGTTATAGGCAGTATCGACATAGTCGGCATTGATTACTTCCACATCACTGACGATGTTGTGCTTACCGCAGAAATCGAGCATCTCCTGAAGCTCTGGCATCCCACCGATCATTGAACCAGCCATTGAGCGTCGTCCGTTGAGGAGCGCTCCTGGCTGTACTGCGTAGGGCTCTCCTGGTAATCCAATAATGACGAGTGTTCCATCGAGCTTGAGTAGCTCAAGATATTCATTGATATCTAGGCGTGCACTCACAGTATTTAGAATCAGATCGAATTTCTTGTGATGTGGTTTCAAGTTCGCGAGATCTTTCGTTGAAACAAAATGATCAGCGCCCATGGCTAGCGCATCGGATTCTTTGCTAGGTGAATGTGAGAAAACAGTTACATCTGCCCCCATCGCGTGAGCAAATTTCACACCCATGTGCCCAAGGCCTCCTAGACCCATAACTCCGACCTTCATGCCAGGTCCAGCTTTCCAATTTTTCAATGGGGAGTAGAGAGTTATACCTGCACACAGGAGTGGTGCGACTCCACTTTGATCTAAATGCGATGGAACATGGACTGCATAGTCCGCATCGATAACAAACTTATTTGAGTATCCACCCATCGCAACAGTTGTTCCATCGCGCTCTAGCCCGTTATATGTACCTGTCATACCTTCGAGGCAATAATTCTGTAAACCCTTTTTACAGCTTTCGCATTTGCGACAAGAGTCAACAAAGACTCCTACTCCAACAATTTCTCCTACAGTGAAGTTTTTTACCGCTGAACCACGCGCAATTACTGTTCCGACAATTTCGTGACCAGGAACCATGGGAAAAATTGCAGGACCCCATTCCTCACGAGCCTGATGAATATCCGAGTGGCAGATACCCGCGTATGTAATATCGAGGGCGATATCGTTTGGACGCAACTCACGGCGATTAAATTCGAAGTTTGCAAATTCTCCAGATGCTTTCAAAACAGCAAGGCCACGAGTTTTCATTTTTTCCCCCTAATTAGAGTGTGAATGGTAACGGTTCAGTGGAAGTATGGGCAGCGCGAGAACCGCGCGCCGTAACTTGCCTCATGTGATGGCGACGGCAAAGAACTTCATAGGCAACTTCAGAACCTGTGGCCACGTCACCAACAACAACTTGCTCGCCTTCGACAACCATGACGCCACCTACGGTTCGAGCATTATGAGTTGCCCGGGCACCACACCAGCACAGAGCTTCAACTTGTAAAGTATTTACGCGGTCTGCTAATTCCACAAGGCGAGCCGATCCCGGAAATAGTGATGTGCGAAAATCTGTAAGAATTCCAAATGCAAAAACATCAATACTCAAACCATCGACAATCTTGGCCAACTGATCAATTTGTGCGCTCTCATAGAACTGCGCCTCATCGCAAATAATGTAATCAATTCGTTCACCGAGCGAAAGATGGTCAACAACATATCGATGTATATCTAGTGTGGGAGCAACTTCAATCGCGGGACTTTGCAGCCCAAGGCGAGAAGAAATTACACCAGTACCCGCTCTGTCCTTGGATGTGAAAATAAGACCAGTACGTCCGCGACTTTGATGATTGTGCGCAGTCTGAAGGGCGAGGGTAGATTTTCCGCTATCCATAGTTCCGCAGTAATAGATGAGTTCAGCCACCGGCGTATCCTGTCACGAATATTAGAAAATCTGTCGCGCACTTAGCTCGGCACGAAGGCGAGAAATTAGGGATAAGGACATATCTACTGAGATATGGGAGTTATCTCTGTAGGCGACGACACCATCGACTATTGCGGGGCAGTAACTTGTGCACAGCCATGAAGTCGGATCAATAATGTCGAAGCCTCGAATTATTCGCACTGGTGTTTTCTTAGTTGAATCGCACGTAGAACTCTTGCGGGATGCCAGACACGAAGGAATATCGCGCAGTGGTTGCGGGGTATCAGCTATATAGATGATTTTTTGAGTCTTCCCTTGTAGATCTTCAAGAAGTCGACGTTGACCATCGCTCCACCACTGAGCTCTACTTGGGTAATTACCTGGTGCTTCGAAATGTGCAAAGCTACTGGTGATAACCGCAACTGGTCTGATCTTTGCAATTCTCTTGATTGAATTCTCACGCCACTTACTGCAGTCCGCCATTTTGAAGGCACCTTGATCCCTGCGTTTGGAATCTACTGCTGAACAAGCTGATTTTGTCAAAGATATAAGTTTGAGATTGTTTTGTTTCGCTAATGCGTTCAGTGCTGGGAACCATTGAGCTGCATGTGAATCTCCATAGAGAACGAGAGTTCTCTTACTTCTCGTATCTCCATAGGTGCAATCATCTGACTCTACTTCTCCATAGTTTACATGACAGGCGTCTCCATAAATATCTGGTCGTTTCATAACATCAGCTAACGAGAATTTCGTCGTTGTTACACCTTGAATCGAAATTTCGTCTGAGGATGTAAGTGTTATTCCGGCAGAAAGAAGGGCCGATACCAAGGTGACAGATATTGCACCTTGGTATATTTTTCTTGGCGAGATTTCTTTATGGCGCAGTGGTTGCTCGACATAACGATGAGTGAGATGAGCTAGAAGAATTGTTAGAGCGATACATGCAAATCGCTCGGCTAAATGAAGGGGGCGTCCAAGAAGAGCGCTTGGAATTACTAATGCGGGCCAGTGCCAAAGATAGAGAGGATAGGAAATCGCGCCTAGCCATTGGGAAATTCGATTATTGCTCAAGTCATTAAAAATTGGAGGCCAAGAATTTATCGAAGCAATGAAGAGAAGAGTTGCTAGTACAGGAAGTAGCGCCTTCCAGCCCGGAAAAGCAGTATTTTCGTCATATCGAAGCGATGAAAAAATAATTCCTACAAACGCTATCCAGGGGATTAATCTAGATTTGAAAAATGTTGGAGGAACAAATAGCAGCAGGGAACCCAATCCCAATTCCCATGCTCGAGTTGGTAGCCCATAAAATGCCCAAATCGGTGAAGTTTCTGTCTGATAAATGGAGAATAGAAGAGAGATTCCTGTTACGAAACTAATGCCGGTGATCAGATAAATTCGCTTACCCAACTTTGCTAAGGCAAGAATGAAAATAGGCCATACAAGGTAGAACTGTTCTTCAACAGCGAGAGACCAGTAATGAATAACAGGCGAGGGCGTGGCATCGAGATTTTGATAATCATTTTGCCACCAAGCAAAGAGATAATTTGAGACGTAAAGCGATGCGGCTATGAGATCTTTACCTAGATTGTTACGAGTAATCGCTGGCAAGACAATCCACGAAATAAGAGCTGTGCAAATAAGTACAAATGCCGATGTGGGCAACAAGCGCTTGATACGGCCTTGATAAAAGGCTGGTAGATCGAGCTTTCCATCACGATCGATTTCGCGAAGGATTAGTCCCGTTATAAGACAGCCTGAAATCACATAGAAGATATCGACGCCAATGAACCCACCTGGCATGAGGCGAGCATGAAATAATGTTACGAGTATCGCTGCGAGTGCGCGAAGTCCTTGAATCTGGGGGATACGCATTTTAGGAAGTCATCAGTGAATAGATCGGCATCGATGGATAGAGAGAGGAGATGCGATTGCGACCTTGGAGAATTGGGATCTCTATAACTGTTGCTACACCGACAACAATCCCACCGCACTGCGCAATGAGTTCGATAGCTGCACACATAGTTCCACCTGTCGCAAGAACATCGTCAATCAGGAGAACCTCTTGGCCGGGGGCGATTGCATCTATATGTATTTCAATAGTTGCTTCACCATACTCAAGTGCATAACTCTGCGCGTGAGTGGCAAATGGGAGTTTTCCGCTTTTGCGAATAGGAATGAAGCCCCGATTTAAGTTCGCTGCTACCGTTGAACCGAAGATGAATCCTCGAGCCTCTATTCCTGCGATACATGCTGCAGGAGTGGCAAAAGCCGACAGAGCATCGGTAATTGCATGAAGCGCGTCTCCCTTTGCGAGCAGGGGAGTTATATCCTTAAAGATTATTCCTGGCTTTGGATAATCAGGAATAGAACGAATCAAGGACAGCGCTTGTTCTATATTCACGAAGCCACCGCCGTAACTTTGTCGAGAAGAGTGACCGAAAGGGGACTTGAACCCCTAATCCCTTGCGAGAACTAGCACCTCAAGCTAGCGCGTCTGCCAATTCCGCCACCCGGTCGAGTGCGGGCTAACGATAGCAATGAGAGCGCGTATGGTGCAAAAGAAGGGATGAAAGCGAGAGAATGAGCAGATGATGAGCCAACAAGAGCGCGAAGAACTTGAATTAGAAACTGTTCGTATTTGCCAAGATTTGATTCGATTTCCTAGCGTCAATTATGGCGATGGCAAGGGCGATGAAAAAGATATTGCTAACTATGTTCTCGCCTCTCTAGCCGAAGTTGGTATTGAATCAAAGATCTACGAATCCGCTCCAGGGCGTTGTAATGTAATTGCAAATATCAAGGGCGCTGATGATTCTAGATCAGCGCTCGTGTTACACGGACACCTCGATGTAGTTCCTGCAAATGCAGATGATTGGTCTGTTGATCCATTTGCCGCTGTTATAAAAGATGGAATGATTTGGGGTCGCGGCGCTGTCGATATGAAAAATATGGATGCAATGATGTTGGCAACTGTGCGTTCGTGGGCAAGGCGTGGATATGTCCCACCACGCAGAATTGTTCTTGCCTTCTTTGCTGATGAAGAGGCAGGAAGTATCTTTGGTTCGCGTTGGATGGTTGCAAAGCATCCTGAAGTTTTCGCGGGATGCTCAGAAGCAGTTTCAGAGGTAGGCGGATTTTCGGTAACTGTCGGCGATGACAAACGCCTTTACTTTGTGGAAACTGCAGAAAAGGGAATCCACTGGATGAGACTTACTGCATCAGGGCGTGCAGGTCATGGCTCGATGATCAACCCTGAAAATGCGCTTACACGTTTATCAGAGGCCGTGGCAAAAATTGGAAACTTTGAATGGCCGCAGCGCTATTCAAAGACTGTGAAAGAACTATTTAGCAGAGTAGCCAAAGTAACTGGTAAGCCTTACAACGAATTAGATTTGCGCCCCTTACTTACTGAACTAGGAAGCACTGCTCGCATGATCGGTGCAACGCTGCAAAATACTGCAAATCCTTCGATGCTTCAGGCCGGTTACAAAGCGAATGTAATCCCGCAGACAGCTACTGCAGTCGTTGATGGCCGATTTATTCCAGGATATGAAGACGAACTGAACGCAACTATTCGCGAGCTAGTTGGTCCAGATATTGAAGTAGAAACAATTACGCGCGATATCGCATTAGAAAGTGATTTTTCAGGGCCACTTGTAGATGCAATGTGCGCCGCACTAGTAAGTGAGGATCCTGAAGGGCTACCCGTTCCGTATTTGATGAGTGGTGGAACGGATAATAAAGCGCTCTCAGAATTGGGCATTATCGGTTATGGATTCTCGCCGCTCAAACTCTCACCTGATTTAGATTTTATGGCTCTATTTCACGGAGTAGATGAGAGAGTTGAGATTGAAGGCTTGCACTTCGGAGTTCGGGTTCTTTCTCACTTCTTGGAGAACTGCTAAAGCGCTGA
This sequence comes from Bifidobacterium breve, assembly GCA_945866155.1. GTDB lineage: Bacteria > Actinomycetota > Actinomycetes > Nanopelagicales > Nanopelagicaceae > Planktophila. The sequence continues at coordinate 8,129 of CAMBGL010000002.1, read as the reverse complement.
AATATCGTTGAGCGCTTCTCTAACAATATCTGGCAATGTGATTTGTTCAGTTGCTAATGCGCCGCGTAATTGAGCACCAGTGCGTGCACCGATGATTGCGCTAGTGACTCCAGGTGCATCTCTAACCCACGAGAGCGCAACTTCTAGTGGTGAATAACCGAGTCCTTGGGCTGCAACGCAAACAGCATCAACTATGCGCGATGAGCGCTCATCTAAATATGGATCTATAAAGTGTGCAAAGTGTGGCGAAGCTCCACGAGAATCACTTGGCGTTCCATTGCGATATTTTCCAGATAAAACACCACGACCTAATGGAGACCATGCTAGAAATCCGATGCCAAGTTGTGAAGCGCTCTCCAAAACCTCTTCTTCTACCGTTCTATTGAGGAGTGAATATTCATTTTGCATCGTCGCGATTGGCGCTTTCATTGAATGAGATTCTTGAAGAGTGATCGCCCTTGCGCTTTGCCAGCCTAAATAATTTGATATTCCTACATAACGTGCTTTACCTGATGAATAAGCAAAATCAAGAGCTGAAAGAGTATCTTCCAAAGGAATATTTGAATCCCAGGCGTGTATCTGCCATAGATCTACATAATCAGTTCCGAGACGAGTGAGAGATTTTTCTAATTGCGATATTAAGCCATGGCGAGAGAGATCTACTTTTCGTTCCCCATTTATAAAGGAGATACCTGCTTTTGTAGCAAGAACAACGTCGTCTCGATTGAAAAGTGTTCCAATAAGTCCACCGATGACGCGTTCGCTATCCCCGTCACCATATGTGGCTGCAGTATCAATAAAATTGCCACCTGCTTCAATATAGGCACGGCATTGATCCGCAGCCTCATGTTCATCGGTATCTCGACCCCACGTCATTGTGCCGAGTCCAAGACGAGAAATATCTAGTCCTGTCCGTCCCGCTCGTCGCAATTCCATGTGGCGACCTTAGCAATACCCGGTCTGCAACGTTGCGATAGCCTTGCACTGTGTCCTTAGTAGTTTTAATACGTCATGCGCATTCGCAAGCCAATGCTGCAGGAATACTTTCTGGGCGACGTCCCAATATCGCATTGAGTGAAAAGGGACGAACACAAGCCCAAGAATTAGTCACTCGCTTAGGGCAATTGAAAGTCAAAGAAATGCGCATCAGTCCGCTGCAGCGTTGCGGCGAAACGATTGATCCATGGCTTTCGACTAAATCGCGGATACGTACCGTCGAAGATCACGGAATAACTGAAGTCGATTACGGAACGTGGAGTGGTCGCACATTGCGTTCTCTCTCACGTGAAAAACTTTGGAAGATTGTTCAAGAGAATCCAAGTCGCGTCTTTTTTCCCGATGGAGAAGGCATGGCAAATATGCAAGCAAGGGCTATCGAATCTATGCATTCAGGACTTTCCTCAAAGGGAATCGGAGCCGTCGTCATGGTGAGTCACGGTGATGTAATAAAAGCATTAGTGGCTGCGAATTTGGGAATGCGACTAGATGATTTCCAGCGCATCATTATCGATCCAGCCTCTATAACAGTCTTTGACTTTTCATCCAAAGAACCTCGACTTCTTCTCCTAAATGATTCTCATACGAAAATCGGCGAACTAGGAATCGCATCAACGAAGAAACGACTTTTAGTTGGTGGTGGAAGTGGTCCATCGATAAAGAAAAAAAGTAAATGAGTCGCGTCACTCACACATACGATCCGGTAGAACGCTTTGTCGCAGGCACGGTAGGGCAACCAGGAGAGCGAACTTTTTTTCTTCAAGCACGTACAGGTAATCGGATCACCTCGGTATCACTTGAGAAAGCACAAGTTGCAGCGCTTGCCCAACGGGTAGATATGCTCATTAGAGATTTACGGCGAACAAATCCATCTATTGCTCTTATTCCGACAAGTCGGGATGAAGCGCCCTTAGAACAACCTATATTCGAAGAATTTCGCGTGGGCGTAATCTCACTTTCGTGGGATGAGATTAAGTCTTTGGTCTGTATCGAATGTGAAGCAGTCGGGGATGAATCAGAACAATCCGACTCCGAGGGTGATTTACTAAAAGTTTATCTCTCTCCAGGTGCCGCATCAGCATTTGCAACTCGATCACTGATGGTCGTAGATGCGGGTCGGACACAATGTCCCTTCTGTGAGATTCCTATTGATCCACAAGGTCATCTCTGTCCCAGGGCAAATGGTTACCGACGCTAATTTAGAGCTCCTCAACACGGGAGCTATTACTGTTACTGGGCGATTAGTTGATGCTTCTAATGCAACCTTATTTGCATCCATTGAAAGTGATAAAGCACAAGGGCAATGTATTTATAAACCTATTGCGGGGGAGAGGCCATTATGGGATTTTCCTGATGGTCAACTTGCTCATAGAGAGTACGCAGCATTTTTGATCAGTGAATTTTTATCATTACATATCGTTCCTCCAACGGTGCTGAGAGATGGCCCCTTTGGTTTAGGAATGGTTCAGCTATGGATTGATATCGATGAGGAGATTGATCTCGCTCAATATTTCTCACAGGACGATCCGCAACTGCGCACGATGGCACTCTTCGATGCAATTATAAACAACACTGATCGCAAAATTGGTCATCTATTACCTGATAAATCTGGTCGCCTATTTGGTTGCGATCATGGAGTCACATTCCATAGTGAATACAAATTACGTACTGTCCTGTGGCAATGGGCTGGAGAACCATTGCTGAATTCCGAGATCGAAATCTTACAAAAGGCGATTTACGAGTTCGCGCAAATTGAAGATGCTCTGAATGATTATCTGACAAAGGATGAATTAGTCGCTTTAGAAATTCGAATTCGAGAGCTTTTGGAGAGTGAAACATTTCCATTGCCCAACCCTGATTGGCCCAGCATCCCTTGGCCCGCCTTTTAGTCTGATGCAATAGTATTTCTAAGTGAAGTCGTGGCCGCAGGTCTATATCCCTCCCATTGATGGTTCATTTGATTTTCCACAATTGCGTCTCTTTAACACCGCTAGTGGGTCAATTGAGGAATTACCCCGCAAGAATCTCTATCAAATGTATGTCTGTGGCATTACTCCTTATGACGCCACCCACTTAGGCCACGCTGCGACATATATAACCTTCGATCTCATCAATCGTTTTCTTCGCGCTAGTGGCGCACGAGTCGACTTCGTTCAAAACATCACAGATATTGATGATCCACTCTTTGAACGCGCAAAGCGTGACAAAGTGGATTGGAGCGAATTAGCAACGAGTCAGATTGAACTATTTCGCGGTGACATGGTTGATTTACACATTATTCCTCCGAAGGATTACATCGGTGTTCTTGAAGCTATTCCCATGATTGTTGATTCCATCTCAAAGATTCGAGAATCAGCTCCTACCTATTCGGTCGATTCGGATCTTTACTTCGATGTTCACAGTGATTCCAAGTTTGGAAAAAGGTCACACCTGAGCAAAGAAGAGATGTTAGAGATATTTGCACAACGAGGAGGCGACCCAGCCAGGGTTGGTAAGCGCGATCCACTCGATGCACTTCTCTGGTTGAATCAGCGCGATGACGAACCAGGATGGGATTCACCATTTGGTAAAGGGCGTCCTGGTTGGCATATTGAATGTAGCGCCATAGCAATGCATTACTTGGATCAAGATGTTGATAAACAGTATTCAATTGATATTCAAGGCGGCGGAAGTGATCTCATTTTTCCTCATCACGAGATGAGCGCGTCCCAAAGTAAAGCAATGTCAGGCAAGGAGTTCGCTCGTTCCTACGTTCATACAGGAATGATTGGCCTTGATGGTGAAAAAATGAGTAAGAGTAAAGGAAATTTACTCTTCGTCTCAAAGATGGTGAATGAGGGAGTAAGCCCAATGGCGATACGTCTAGCGCTTATCTCACAACACTATTCGCACGATCGAATGTGGACACAATCATTACTCGATGATGCAGTTGTACTACTTGAAAAACTCACCATCGCACTTTCGCGCGAAGAGGTCGCTCCAACAAAACCAGTCATCAGCAAAATTATTGCGGCGCTTTCAAATAATTTAGATACATCTGGCGCACTCGATCTTCTCTCGAAATGGAGTGATAAGACTCTAGAGGGAAGCATCGGGGGAGAAGCAGGGGAACTATCAAGGGCTATCGATGCACTCTTGGGTATAGCTATTTAGTCTTGAGCACGCCTGCGTAAATATCGCTCAAATTCCTTTGCAATGCTTTCACCAGATGCCTCAGGAATTTCTGTTGCATCCTTACTCTCTTCTAACGATTTTATATATTCCGCGATATCGCTATCTTCCTTAGCCATCGAATCCACAGCCGCTTCCCATTGTGTGGATTCAACTGGCAATTCACCCAGTGGTAAGTCGATTTCTAGGAAATCTTCAAGGGCATTGATCAGCGCTAGAGATGCTTTAGGCGAAGGCGATTGCGATGCATAGTGTGGCACTGCAGCCCATAGCGAGATTGCATCTATTCCACGTTTGAAACAATTATCTTGAATAATTCCCAGTATTCCAGTTGGACCCTCATAACGCGATGTTTCAACACCTAATCTCTGTGCTAAATCAGGATGACCTCCAGTTCCGCTCACACCAATTGAACGTGAATGAGGAGCATCTGCTAGAAGAGAGCCGAGAGTGATCACTAAAGAAACATCTAAATCATCGGCGAGATCCAGAATCTCTCGCGTGAAATATTTCCATCGCATTGATGGTTCTGCACCTTGAACGATTACAAAATCGTTTGGTAGGTGAGGAGTTTGAATTCCAAAGACTCGTGTTGTCGGCCATGTGATTGATCGAATTTGAGATTCATCTAAATCAATAATTGGACGATTTACTTGAAAGTCATAGAACTCTTCTGGATCGATATCAGCAATGAGTTCTGGAATAATGGAAGTTTCATCTTCTCTCCATGCGCCAAGGAGATGAGCCAATGCTCCTGAAGCGGCTTCTCCGGCATCATTCCACCCAGTGAAAGCGATGACCATCACTGGGGTTCGAAGCGCAGGGATATTTAGAATGTCCACATCGACACCTTACGGTAACCTTCGACAAGTGAGTAAGTTGAAATTGTCCTCAAAGAGCCCTGGTCTCCTGCGCAGAGCCCTCTCAACTCGAGTGGTTATCGCAGATGGCGCCATGGGAACAATGCTTCAGGAAGAGAATCCAACACTGGAAGATTTTCAGGGTTATGAAGGTTGTAATGAAATTCTCAATGTCAGCCGCCCAGACGTTGTTGCTGCTGTTCATAATGAATATTTGAGCGTGGGCGTTGATGCAATTGAGACGAACACGTTTGGAGCTAATTGGGCAAATCTTGCTGAATATTCAATCGAAGATCGTATTTACGAATTGGCATTCGAGGGCGCAAAGATTGCTCGAGCATGCGCTGATTCATTTTCTACACCGGAGAAACCACGCTTTGTCCTAGGTTCGCTCGGTCCCGGTACAAAATTACCAAGTCTTGGACATACAACATATGAAAAATTGAGAGATGCCTACGAATTAGCATCACGAGGACTTATCGATGGTGGCGCAGATGCATTGATGATCGAGACAACACAAGATTTATTGCAAGCAAAGGCTGCTGTCAACGGCGGACGTAATGCAATCAACAAAAGTGAGCGCGATATTGTTCTCATCGCTCAGGTAACTGTTGAAACAACAGGAACAATGTTGTTGGGCTCGGAAATTGGAGCAGCTCTCAACGCCTTAGAGCCGCTTGATATTGATCTTATTGGTCTCAACTGCGCTACTGGTCCTACTGAAATGTCTGAACACTTGCGTTACTTATCTAAGAGTGCACATTGCGAAATATCTGTGATGCCAAATGCGGGTCTACCGATTCTTGGAGCCAATGGCGCTCACTATCCGCTCAACCCTGCAGAGTTAGCAATCGCTCTCAAAGGCTTCGTAAAAGATTATGGAGTATCACTCATTGGCGGCTGTTGTGGAACAACCCCGCTACACCTCAAGGCTGTAGTTGATGAAATTGGTGGAACGACGAATTTAGATCGAATAACAGATATAGAACCCGGTGCATCATCTCTTTATCAGTATGTTCCCTTCAGACAGGATAAGACTTATTTGGCTATTGGTGAACGTACCAATGCAAATGGTTCTCGTGCATTTAGAGATGCGCTACTTGAAGAAGATTGGCAGACATGTGTTGAAATAGCACGTGATCAAATTCGCGATGGTGCGCACATGCTCGATCTTTCAGTTGATTATGTAGGCCGCAATGGCGTCTCTGACATGTCTGAACTCGCATCACGTTTTGCAACTGCCTCAACACTTCCTATTGTTTTGGATTCAACCGAACCAGCAGTTCTCAAAGCTGGATTAGAAAAACTGGGTGGCAGAAGCATTATCAACTCTGTGAATTTCGAAGATGGCGATGGGCCAGATTCTCGTTTCGCCAAGATTATGCCACTTGTCGTTGAGCACGGTGCTGGAGTTGTGGCTCTCACAATCGATGAGAAAGGCCAAGCACGCGATTGTGAATGGAAACTTCAAGTAGCGCGACGTCTCATCAATGATCTAACGCAGACGTGGGGTATGCAGACCGGAGATATATTAATTGACTGTCTTACATTTCCAATTGCTACTGGGCAGGAAGAGACACGTCGGGATGGAATTGAAACTATCTCTGCGATAAAGCAATTGAAAATCGAATTCCCACAGGTACAAACTACTTTGGGCGTTAGTAACGTCTCCTTCGGACTCAATCCCGCTTCACGCGTTGTTTTGAACTCAGTCTTCTTGAATGAATGCGTCAACGCTGGCTTGGATTCGGCAATAGTTCACCCCTCCAAAATTATGCCTATGGTGCGAATTCCAGAGCGCCAGAAGGAAGTTGCACTCGATCTAATTTATGATCGTCGAGTTTTCAATGGGGATGAATGTACTTACGATCCACTTACAGAATTTTTACAACTTTTCGAAGGTGTAGAACTCGCTGCATCACGAAATACTCGTGCGGCAGAATTAGCTGCCCTCCCACTAGAAAAAAGATTAGAGCGTCGAATAATCGATGGTGAGAAAGTTGGCCTTGAGGATGATCTTGATGCGGCAAGAGCCCAAGGAATTGCTCCTCTAGCTATTATCAATGACTATCTACTTGAAGGCATGAAAACAGTAGGAGAGTTATTCGGTAAAGGTGAGATGCAATTGCCATTCGTTCTTCAAAGCGCAGAAGTGATGAAGAGTGCTGTTGCACTTCTCGAGCCACACATGGAGAAAAGCGATGAAGCGGGCCGTGGAACAATGCTGCTTGCAACTGTCAAGGGCGATGTTCATGATATTGGTAAAAACTTAGTCGATATTATTCTTACTAATAATGGTTATCGTGTAGTTAATATTGGAATCAAACAGACCGTAAACCAGATCATTGATGCCGCTCTAGAATCAAATGTAGATGCAATTGGCATGAGTGGTCTTTTAGTGAAGTCGACAGTTATCATGAGAGAGAATCTAGAAGAGATTACATCTCGAGGACTCGATCAAAAATGGCCAATTGTTCTTGGGGGAGCAGCTCTCACACGTGCATATGTTGAGCAAGATTTAGCGGCTGTATTCCCTGGTGAAGTTCGCTATGCCAGGGATGCATTTGAAGGATTGCGCCTCATGGATGCAATCATGTCGGTAAAGCGCGGTGATGAAGGCGCTGCTCTTCCCGCACTTCGCGAACGTAAAGTGGCGAACACTCGAAAGAGTTCCCAGAGCGCCGAAATTGATACGCGACGAAGTGATGTAGCAATCGATGTTGATATACCGAATACACCATTTTTTGGATCGCGAGTTGTAAAGGGAATTCCACTCGCACAATATTCGGGAATGCTCGATGAAAGAGCACTGTTTGTAGGTCAATGGGGTCTCAAAGGTAATCGTGGTGAATATGAAACTATGGTTGAAGAGGAAGGACGCCCGCGCCTGCGCGCTCTCATCAATCAAGCGCAATCGCAAGGCTGGCTCAATGCCGCTGTTGTCTATGGCTATTTTCCCTGCGTTAGCGAAGGTAATGATCTGATTATCTTGCATCACGAAGGTCCTGATAAAGGTAAGGAGCGCACTCGCTTCTCATTCCCAAGACAAACACGTGATCGTCGCCTCTGTATTAGTGATTTTTTTGCAAGCAAAGAGTCAGG
>CAMBGL010000001.1 GCA_945866155.1 Bifidobacterium breve | reverse complement strand
CTCCATCTGCCTAAATAGATCACAACTCATAGGGTGAAATGAACCCCTGGCGCCTTTGGTGCCAGGGGTTTTCGCTTTTGTAAGAGAGTTAGAAGTGCAAGTGACTACAGGCTAGAGATAATTTCTTGTAATTGCTCTACATGTGAATGTGTGTGATTACTTGCCAGCGTTAGAACTTCTGCAAGCGTAACCTCACCTTTTTCAGAATGAATGCCCACTCTCTTCCAATCGGCATCAGCGACAAGTTTGAGAATGTTAGCTACGACTTTATGCAGGCCAATAATGCTGGCGAGAGAATCATGAGCATCACGCGCCGCATATTTTAGGCGATCTGGATAAACGTCTTCATCAAATGGAACTATTGCCGGTTTATCCACTGTAAGAATGTGAAGGAATCTAGTCGCAAAGTGCATATCAGCATCAGCCATGTGATGAATCACGTAAGCGGCAGACCATTCACCTTCTTTTGCAATACGCGATAAATCATTTGCACCTATTGAGCGAACCACCTTCTCGAAGTCAGCGCAATTGGCGATATAAGTATTTACAAGTTCTTGGGACACTATTCCTCCTACAACAGACATGTATGGGAAAAGATGGAAGTATCTTCGCCTAAAAAGGAAGTAAAACGATAAGTAAGGTAAGAGATGCTGCTAGAGCAGTAGATTTCAATAATATAGAAATTGCAGTTTTACGATCAGCTGCCTTGCTCGCCGCATCGGCTACTCGCGAGATATCACCAAGTTTGCCCATATTGAATGTGCCAGCAAAACCATATGCTAAACAAAATTTACTTCGTGATTGGACCCATCCAACACTTGCGATCATGAGAGGTATGAATATTCCAAAACGTGCATTTCTTGGAGCATCAGCCATAAGTAAAGTTACAAAAGATGAAGTTGAAATAATTGAGCCAATTATCGCTACAACTTGTCTGCGACGAATTTCACCGGTTCCAATATTGCATGAGCCAGGAATATATTGAGTTGAACTCACTTACGCGTCTTCGTATTCGTCTTCATCGATCCACGCTTCAGCTGATGAATCTTCTTGTCCTTCAATCCATGAGAGGAAAGATCCAACTGCGCGGAAAGCAACAGCGCCGACCATAAAGGCGGCCATCAATCTGCGTATCGCTTTTCCCATGTTCTAAAAATACTCTTATTCCTAGAAAAATTCTCTATATGGAGTCAAGTGCCTTAGTTATGTCGCCCCAGAGATCCTCACTATTTTCACACCCTACTGAAAGGCGAATGAGATTTTCTGGCACAACGTGACTCTCTATCTCCCAGCGACGACGTCGCTCCCACAGGGATTCAACGCCACCCAAGCTAGTTGCATGCGTAATTATCTTCGATGCATCACATACGCGTTCGGCGCCTTGGGCATCACCCGATATTTCAAAAGAGATCATTGCTCCAAAACCTGGATAGCGAACACGAGAAATTCGCTTATCGCTCTTCATTTTTTCTACTAAAAATTTGGCATTACTCTGGGCTTTTTCAAAGCGCATTACAAATGTGCGAATACCTCGAAGCGCTAACCATGCTTCAAAGGGTCCTGGAATAGCACCATTGAATTTGCGCGCATCTTCAAGGCGCTTATATAGAGCAGCATCATTGGTGGAGAGTGACCCCATCAATACATCACTGTGCCCGGCTAAAAACTTTGTCACTGAATGCATGACAACATCGGCGCCCATTTCAAGTGGCCTCTGAACAAGGGGGGTCGCAAATGTATTATCAACTCCAACACCTACATTCATCTTCTTTGCAGCACTAATTAGCGTCGGAAGATCTGCAACATCTAAACATGGGTTCGTTGGCGACTCTAGCCATAACATCGCTGCACCATTGAGTGCAGAAATAACTTCCTGTGTTTTGGTTACATCAACAAAGCGAACTTCTAGTCGCCCAGACTCATGAAAACTCTTGAGCAAAGTCATCACACCGCTATAACCCTGATTAGATGCTACAAGGGGAGCACCAATTGGAAGTATTGCAAATACTGCACTAATTGCAGCCATACCTGAAGAAAAAGTGAGTGTCTCGCCGCCCTCAAATTCGCTAATTGCAGTTTCTAACGCTTTCCATGTTTCATTTCCGTAACGGCCATAACCAAGATCGCTGCCTGCTTGGAATGTGGAGTTGAGTGAGATGCCAACATTGAGGCTTGCACCTACTTCACTCTTCGGGCGACCTGACGTAATTGCATACGTTTCGGGATGTAATTTCTTTTCAGAACTCAATTAGAGAGCCTTTCGTATTCGGTGGATCGCTTCGGTAATAATTTCAGCACTCGTTGCGAAATTTAGCCGGACATATTGGGAAGTTTGCGGAGCATAAAAATGTCCAGAATTGAAAGCGACTCTGCCTCGTTCGATAAGTGTAGCCCCAGGATCTTCACCCAAATTCAATTCAGTGAGATCGAGCCACGCTAAATAGCCATTCTGTGGAATGTGATACTTCACAGAAGGCAATGTTGTGGCTAATAAGTCTCGAATGAGATACCTATTCTGATTGAGATTTTCGATCACGGAATCGAGCCAAACCCCGCCCTCCTTAAATGCAATCGCAGAGGCATATGCGCCAGGAAGTGATGCTCGGTAGTGAAGTGCAAAAGGAAGGTGTGTCATCTTCTCTTTCATCTCTTCGTTTTGAGTGATGATGATTGCGCACTTGAGGCCAGCAATATTCCAGCCTTTACTCGCTGCAGTCACGGTAATACATACACTTTCAGCATCAGGGCCTAATGCAAGTGTTGGGATGAAAACTGAATCTTTGAAGGTTAATGGTGCATGGATCTCATCACTAATGATGATCACATTATATTTCTTTGCAAGCCCAATGAAGCGAAGTAATTCTTCCTTTGTATAGATTCGGCCCAATGGATTATGAGGACTGCAAATCATGTGAACTTTTATTCCGCTTGCATAAGCCCTTTCGATCTCTGGCCAATTGAGTTCCCATGGATTATTGGAACCCTCCTCACTTCCTGTGCGAGTAAATGGGACATCAACTTTTTCCATACCTGTCTCTACTAGCCAATTATAGAAATTTTGATAGACAGGTGAATTTACGAGAACCTTATCTCCAGGTTTAGCGATAACGCGCAAAATTTCTACTACTGCTACACCTACATCTGTTCCAATACGAACTTGAAGTGGATCAACTTTCCAATCCCATCGCTCTTGTGCAAAGTGAGCAAATGATGTTCCCATTTCGGGAATATTGCCAAGATAACCGAGATCAGATGCTTCAACCATTTCATGAAGTAACTTCTTTATTGGTTCGGCAACTGGGAAATCCATTTCTGCAACTGGCAATGGCAATACATCTCGGGCAAAACCTGTCCACTTTTCACTCTTGTGCTCAAGCAAAGATGCCAATTTTGGAGCTATTACATTGCGATCACTCATGGTTTGAGCATACCTTCATTGTTAGCTTTGAGTCTATAACGCAGGGCTATGATGGGCTTATGAGTAATCAAATTGAAACTGAAATTGATGTAACACTGACTGATCGCAATCGAATGACTGCCTTTTTTAGAATTATTTTGGTAGTGCCAGCAGCAATTTTTGTTGCATCTTTTACTTCAGATTTCTCCTCAGCGAGTTGGTCGACTGCGGGCCTTTTGGTATTGCCACCACTGCTTGCCCTTGTATTTCGTGGTGTATATCCAAGTTATGCGCTAAGTCTCAATGAGTCTCTTCTTGGACTTCAAACACGTGTCAATACATATCTTCTACTACTTACTGATGAATACCCATCAATTGAAGAGAATGAAATTGTCAGTATTACTCTTCCTGAGATTGGAAATGGCGAGACCATGAGTCGGGGTTTGCCATTAGTGAAATGGTTCCTGGCAATTCCTCTATATATCGTCGGCCTTATTTATATCATCTACGCATTTCTGCTCACACTATTGGGTTGGTTTAGTATCTTATTTACTGGCACTTACCCTGAAAGATGCGCTGAAGGCGTTGTGGGAACAATTGCTTACTGGAATCGCATCGCTGGTTACGCGCTCGTTCTCGTAACTGATGAATATCCAACTTTTTCACTATAACTAGTCGTTATTAGTTATCGCTTCAGATTACTTACTTTCTAGTATCAAAGAGACCGAGTTGATACACCAGCGTTGATCTGTTGGGACGTCATAGCCTTCTCCTTCAAATATATGGCCTAAGTGTGAACCACATGCTGCGCACCGGACTTCTGTGCGCACCCGCGGAAAAAGAGAGCGATCTTCTATAAGTTCAACAGCATCATCTGTGCTCGGCGCATAAAAAGATGGCCAACCACATCCCGAATGAAACTTTGTTTCACTTCTAAAGAGTTCGGCAGAGCATGCTTTGCACTTATAAACTCCGACTTTGTCACTATCGGTATATTCGCCAGTAAATGGTCGCTCTGTTGCTGCATTTCGTAAGACGTCGTAAGAGAGTGGGTCGAGTTTTTCACGCAATTGCGCCTCATCGATATTTACAGGATATTTCTTTTCGCTCACTGCGTTAGCTCCTGGCTAGGGAAAGCTATTCCAGTATTGGAGTGGCAGTCATACCCATTTGGATTTTTCAATAAGTATTTCTGGTGATACTCCTCGGCGAGAAAATATGTAATTTCCTCACTTGGCTCAATCTGAGTAACAATCGAACCGTAACCTGAATGAGAGATTGCCTTTTCGTAGATATCACGAGTCGCCAACGCTTCTTTCATCTGTTGTTGAGTCGTTGTAAATATTGCACTGCGATATTGAGTTCCGATATCTCCACCTTGCCGGTTGAGGGAAGTTGGATCATGCATTGTCCAAAATTCTTCAAGTAAACGATGAAAAGAAATTTTTGCAGAATCGAATTCAACTTTGACGCATTCAGCATGGCCTGTATTACCTGTACACACTTGCTCATAAGATGGAGATGGGCGAGTTCCACCCATATAACCAACGCTTGTTTCTATGACACCATCGAGTTGCCAGAAACGTCGCTCTGCGCCCCAAAAACATCCTGTTGCAAAATATGCACTCTCATTCATCTGCATATTCTTTCAGTTGCCCTCGATATATGCATCCGCTGATAACCTTCTACTTACAGCGCCCCCGTAGCTCAGGGGATAGAGCACCGCCCTCCGGAGGCGGGTGCACAGGTTCGATTCCTGTCGGGGGCACTCTTGTACGGGAGATATCTCACTCTATTTTTTCGATTCGTAGGGCTAGTCTCCTTGTGAATCTCTCGAATGCAAGGGAGAATTACACCCTTGCACATCATTAATGATGTTGTATTTTTCACGAATTACACCGCCTCTCACCGAGGTCGTAGAGGAGATATGCCCATGGATTGGCGACACCAATCGGCTTGCCGCGATGAAGATCCTGAGCTCTTCTTTCCTGTCGGAAATACTGGCCCTGCAATATCTCAAATCGAAGAAGCAAAAAAAGTTTGTAATCGTTGTATCGTCAAAGAACCATGTCTTGCATGGGCACTCGAGAGTGGTCAAGATGCTGGCGTGTGGGGTGGGCTTTCTGAAGACGAGCGTCGAGCACTGAAGCGTCGAGCTGCACGTAATCGCGCTCGTTTACTTGAGCAAAATATGGGAAATAATAACTAATTAGTTCAACGGAAAGTTAAGTTCTGCAATAGTTCCTTTTTCTGAAGAACGAAGTGATAAATCACCTTTCAATTCATTCTCAGTTAGCGTGCGGACAATTTGAAGTCCTAAATTTGAGGATTGTGCTAAATCAAAATTCTTTGGAAGACCGACGCCATCATCACTAATTCTAACTTCGCAATGGACATCTGATCTATTTACGGAAATAACAAGCGCTGTTCCACTCGCCTCAAGTCCATGTTCAAGTGCATTATGAATTAGTTCTGTAACAACTAGCGCTAAAGGAGTCGCGATTCTTGGCTCTAGTGAGCCAAAGTCGCCCTCACGAATTATTTGAAGTGTGGCCATTCGTGGACTCAGTTCTAGAGCATGCGTTACTAATCGATTGAGAACATCATCAAAGGCTACCGAAGCATCGGAGCTACTAGAAAGTGTTTCGTGCACGAGTGCGATTGATGCAATTCTACGAACAGCTTCTTCAAGGGCGGCACTGGCTGCAGGATCTTCAATTCGACGTGCTTGAAGGCGCAAAAGAGCTGAGACAGTTTGTAGGTTGTTCTTAACTCGATGGTGTACTTCTCGAATAGTTGCATCTTTTGTTACAAGTTCGCGTTCACGTCTGCGAAGTTCAGTAACATTGTGAAGCAAAACAATTGCCCCGATTCGATCAGTGCTTTGAATCAATGGCAACACAAGTAAATCGATTGTCCCGCCTGCATTTTCAACTTCGGCGCGACGTAGTGCTCTGCCACTCAATTGTGTTTGAAGTCCTTCTTCATGTGCATCACGACGTTCTTTACTCACTTTTTCTGCCACATCGGAGAGTGAGAAACTTTCCATCTCTCCATTCCATCCCATTCGATTGAAAGCAGAACGGGCGTTTGGGCTTGCATATGAAATAACTCCATTGACATCTAATCGAATAAGTCCATCTCCCACGCGAGGTGCTGGATCGAAGAGACTATTTGCATTCGGATATGGAAAATTTCCCTCAGCAATCATGCGATACAAATTGTGAGCAATTTCGCGATAATTGAGTTCGAGACGGCTCGGTGATCTCATCAATTCAGCATTTCTATGGCGAGAAATAACTGCAATCACTTGCTCCTCAAAAATTACTGGGATTGTCTCTTCCTTTATCATCAGTTCGCCAATGAGCTCAGGTTCTGCATCTCGCACAATCTCTGCATCTGAGAGTGCTCGCTCAATACCGGGACGACTCCCCCACGGTGCTTCTTCGCCAATAACATCTTGTGTAAAAACTGTCGCTGCAGTTGTCGGGCGAATATGAGCAATTGCTACATGTCCCGTTGGCCAACTCTTGCTATCTTTGCGAAGCGGTACCCATAAAACAAGATCTGCAAAAGATAAATCAGAGAGAAGTTGCCAATCTGCAATTAGTTCGCGTAGGCGGTGTGATTGAGAGGGTGTTATAGAGCTTCTACCTTGAAGCATATTCTCAAACTGTTGCATTATTTGATTACTTATTTCCAGATGAAATGAGGGCTAATTGATCTTCAATTTCTTGAGTGGCATACCATGTTAGTTCGATATCGCCCTCCTCATCGAGAACACTTGTAAATAGGCATTCAACGCGATCCCACACTAAATCTCCGACGAGGGTTATTGAGTCACTTCCTTCGACTGCAATCTCTTTACTTTCTATTTCCAAGGCAAGCAGGGTCCCTATTTTTTGATTACCGCTAACGAGATTCATTGCATCATTTGCTGCAAGCAAGGAGAGCATGTATTCAATCTCTTCATCATCATGATCATTATTGTCAGTCAAATACTTAATAGTTGGTGCATATAACTTAGAGACAGGAATAGTTTTTGACCTAAGGAATAGGGCAATATCCGCAGAAGATAGAGGAAGATATGCTCGCATGTGGTAATTATATTGGAGATTAGCTAGAGATTTCACTCGCAATCTTTGCTAATGACTTCCTCAGAGAGGAACGCTCATTTACTTCAATCAAGGTAGAGCGAGCCTCTTCACTTGCCTGGACCGACCTACTATCGCGCGCAATAACTCGCAAGCTCTTTGGGCGCAGCGGTGTTATCGAGGCTAGAAAGCGTGCCTCTTCATTTTCACCCTTCTTGCCCTGCGATTTCATATTGAGGAGAAATCCCAATTTCGCTCTCATTGTTGTCTTCTCTAATAAGGGAAGGACTTGTTCTAATCTATGTGAACCCAGTAAGTCAGGCTTCGAGATTATCCAAAGTTCATCGGCGTTATCACAGGACCATGTTGTCATTTTTGAGGTCCAACGCTGATCAGTAAGACGATTTGATAGTCCAGAGATGGAACCTAGATCAATAATAATTTGATCAAAACTGTCTATGGCTCGCATCATAAAGTCATCGATGCTATTTGATCGAAGCTGAGTTATCTCAGATATTGAAAATAAGGGTGCAACGTTTCGCCATCCCTCATCACTGTGAAGATTTCGAAGTGAAAGAAGTACTGCTATGGATGGCGCTCTAAAATTTGCATCTATGAGAAGTGTGGACTTTTCAAGCACACTTAGCTCCATTGCAATATTGATTGCAACTGTTGTGCAACCAACTCCACTTCCTACTGAACCAATGGCAACGACTTGTGCCCGCCTTGTTGAGTTTTGAATAGGGGAAGACTGGCGAATCAAAGGGCTACGTAGTGAACCACGAACCAAACTCACAAGTTCGGTTACATCTTTTGGAATTTCATAAAGCCCCGCATAATCTTGAAATCTCTCTAAGTTATTGGAAAAGCCAATTGATTGCTTGACCATTCGGGAAATTTCTAAACAGGTATTTGGCTCTAAGCCTGGAAGATCCGGGGTGTAGAGCACGAGTGCACTCTTTGCGATTTCGGGATTAGCCGCAATATATTTCAAGAGCGATGCTATGTCTAAGGCTCGAAATACAACTGACCAACCTTGGGCAAAGAGTCCACTTGCCACAAAACCTTCTATCTGCGCATCTGCTATCGCCGTCATAACAATAGGTAACTCTTGTTCAGCCATGAGTACTCACAACCACTAATCGTCCAAATATTGTTGCACTGAGAAGTTTGAGTACATCAGCTGATTCAACTGAGAGCGTGAGCCCAATATCGCTTGCGAAATTCTTTCCGCTTCTATCAATATCTACAAGATAGATTCCACTCACAATGAGAAGGGGTGGCGATGTACTCAGATTATTTTCGCGTGAATCTACCCAATAGAGATCAATTATTTCACCACTCATGATTCCTGATGGAAGATCAGAAGATGCAATTCGCAGCGGAACAAGATGGCTAGTTCCATAGTCTCTATTAGTACTTATGAAATCTTTAGCAATGAGACTCTGCGCACTGATTGGTGTTAGAACTAGGGTACCTACAGGGTTTTCATTCTTGAGCAGATATATCGAAGCGCTTTTGCCTAATGCAAATTTCGCAGTTGTAACATCTTGTGAAGAGATTAGAGCGCCAGGTAGAAGTGCGTGCTTAGCAACCCAATAGTGGCTTCCACGATTTGAAGTCGCTGCCAGGACAAATGCAGATAGAAACGATGCAATTACTAATGTGATTGCCAAGGGAAGTCGTGATGATGATTTTTCTTTATATGTAACCATGCGGGCTACTCAATAGCCTTGAAGATAAAATAAAATACTTTATCCACAGTCATCCAAAAGTATGAGGCAATCTCATCCTTTTGGCTGATGTGCGCCCCAACTATGTGCGCAAATCTGAGCGCCATGACAACTCAAATCTATATCGATGAAGATCCAACATATAAAAGTGTGGTTCTTGAACCAGCTCCAATCATTCATTCACATTTCTGGAGCCATCCAGTACTCGATCTCTTTCCGGCACCCGTTGTAGAAGTTATTGCTCAAAAGGCCATGCTATTTACAACACCTTCTTGCTTTGGTGAAAACTACGATCCCGATTTTGCGCCACAACCAACATCTGCATCGGAGCTACCCGAATTACATACCTGGACTCTCAAATTTGTTGTGAGCGTTTTAGAGATTTGGGCAGGAAAGAGGCAGCCTGCTCAGCTCTCGCATTGGTGTCATCAAAAGATATATAGCGAACTTATTAGAAATGTTGGGAGTCAAAAGGAGGTAGGTCGAGTGAGAGCGCTACATCAAAGTGAACCTCTGGATGGGATTTGTGAATCAACTGTGACAGTGCGATACGGAGGAAGACTTCGCTCACTTGTTATTAGATTCGAAGGAATTGATAAACGGTGGTTATGTACTGCGCTAACTCTTTTATAGAGAAGTTATTGCGCCGCACCATGGCAACGCTTGTATTTCTTTCCAGAGCCACACGGACATTGTGAGTTTCTACCAACGTCGCCAGTTTTGTGTACACCATTTTCATCGGCAGCTGTGTATTGCAGCGCACCCACAGGCGCGGGCTTACTTTCTAAGCCTTTCGCATTTACTGTCTCGTTAGATTCGACAGTAACTTCGACATTGAAAAGAAGTACAGCAATCTCTTCTTTGATGCCATCCATCATTGCTGCAAATAAATCGAAACCTTCACGCTGATATTCAACAAGTGGATCACGTTGCGCCATAGCACGCAGTCCAATTCCCTCTTGTAGATAATCCATTTCGTATAGGTGTTCGCGCCATTTACGATCTAGGACCGATAACAAGACTTTGCGCTCTAGCTCTCGCATAACTTGGGCGCCAAGTGTGGCTTCGCGAGATACATAAGCTCTGGCAACATCGTCTGTTATTTGTGCAATCAAGAAATCTGCATCTAGTCCAGCTCGAGTACCTGCTAATTTTTCAACATCGTCAACTGTGAGTGATATTGGATAGATAGAGGTAAGAGCAGTCCAGAGTTTTTCTAGATCCCAATCCTCTGCATATCCCTCCGCTGTTTCTGCTTGAATATAAGCAATCAAAGTTTCATCAACAAATTCAGCGATTTGATCCTTAATATCTTTTCCTTCAAGTACTAAACGGCGCTCTCCATAAACAACTTGGCGTTGACGATTCATAACATCGTCATATTTCAAAACATTTTTACGCATTTCAAAGTTCTGCGCTTCTACCTGTGTCTGCGCAGAGCGAATTGCATTACTTACCATCTTGGACTCAATTGGAGAATCTTCAGGAATTCCTGCAGCAGAGAGGAATCTTTCAACCATTCCGGAATTGAATCGACGCATTAATTCATCTTGAAGCGAGAGATAGAAACGAGATTCTCCAGGATCGCCTTGGCGTCCGGAGCGACCACGCAACTGATTATCAATGCGGCGTGATTCGTGACGCTCTGTTCCCAAAACATAGAGTCCACCAAGTGCTACAACTTCTTCATGGCCTTTCTTTACAGCCTCTTTCTGTCGTGCAATTTCTACTGGCCATGCC
This sequence comes from Bifidobacterium breve, assembly GCA_945866155.1. Taxonomy (GTDB): domain Bacteria; phylum Actinomycetota; class Actinomycetes; order Nanopelagicales; family Nanopelagicaceae; genus Planktophila. The sequence continues at coordinate 24,302 of CAMBGL010000001.1, read as the reverse complement.
GCTTCGTATTCTTGAGCATTATCAACTGGAGATATTCCACGACGTTGTAATTCGTAATCAGCCATAAACTCTGGATTACCACCAAGCATAATGTCGGTACCTCGGCCAGCCATATTTGTAGCAACAGTTACGGCACCGCTCACTCCTGCATTAGCAATAATTGCAGCTTCGCGTTCATGATGCTTTGCGTTGAGAACTTCGTGAGGTACACCGGCTTTACGCAAATAGCCAGATAATTCTTCAGATTTTTCAACACTTACTGTTCCAACCAAAACAGGTTGTCCTTTACGGTGACGCTGCGCAATGTCGGCAGTAAGTGCTGAAAACTTTCCTGCCTCTGATTTGTAGACAAGATCTGCTTGATCTAAGCGAACCATTTCACGGTTTGTTGGAATCGGTATTACGCCTAATTTATAAATCTGATGAAATTCCGACGCTTCAGTGCTAGCGGTACCAGTCATCCCAGAGATTTTTTCATAGAGACGGAAGTAATTCTGCAATGTAATTGTTGCAAGAGTTTGGTTCTCATCCTGAATTTCAATACGTTCTTTGGCCTCAAGTGCTTGATGAAGGCCTTCACTATAACGACGCCCTGCAAGCATACGACCAGTGTGCTCATCAACGATGAGTAGTTCACCATTCATGACTACATAATCCTTATCGCGCTTGAAGAGTTCCTTTGCGCGAATTGCATTATTGAGATAGCCGATCATGGGCGTATTCGCCGCTTCATAAAGATTCGAGATTTTGAGCATCTCTTCGACGCGAGTTACGCCATCTTCGAGTACGGAAGAGCTCTTCTTCTTCTCATCTACTTCATAGTGAACATCGCGTTGCAATTTAGCAACAAGGTTTGCAAACTCTACGTACCATTTGGTGGCTTTATCGGCAGGGCCACTAATAATGAGAGGTGTGCGAGCCTCATCTATGAGAATTGAGTCCACTTCATCGACAACTGCAAAGAAGTGTTCGCGCTGAACACACTCTTCAAGACTCCAAGCCATATTGTCTCGAAGATAGTCAAAACCAAATTCGTTATTTGTTCCGTATGTAACATCTGCGCCATATGCTTCGCGTCGCTCCGCCGGAGTCATATTGGCAAGGATCACGCCAACTCTCAGTCCCAAGAATCGGTGAATACGTCCCATCCATTCACTATCGCGCTCAGCTAAATAATCATTTGTTGTAACTACGTGGACGCCTTTGCCTGCAAGTGCATTGAGGTATGAAGGAAGTGTTGCTACAAGAGTCTTACCTTCACCAGTTCTCATTTCTGCAATATTGCCACGATGCATCGCAGCGCCACCCATAAGTTGAACATCGTAGTGACGCTGTCCTAATGTGCGCTTTGCGGCTTCGCGGACTACTGCAAATGCTTCTGGTAACAAATCATCGAGAGATTCACCTTGAGCAATTCGATTCTTGAAGATTGAAGTTTGATTGCGTAGATCGTCATCGGATAATGCAGAGATACGATCTTCTTGTGCATTGACTAGCGTTACGAGTTTTGCAAGGTCACGAAGCTGGCGTCCTTCACCTGCACGCAAAATTCGATCGAAAAACGCTGGCATAAACCTCACCTTTTCTAATCACATGGCCACCCTTGGCTCCATGTGGATCAACCCTCCTATCGTAGGGGTTGGGCGACGCAGGCGGTAATTGCAGCTGATACCTGCAGCCCGCCAGCCGAAAGCGCCCTTCGAGCCTCTCGTAGCGTTGAGCCCGTTGTAACTACATCATCAATTAAAACAATATCTCCGTAAATTCTCACACTACTTTCCAGACCAAAGGCACCAACAAGATTCGACCTGCGCTCTTCGGCATTGAGTCCACTTTGGTCTTTCACACTTCTTTTATGAAAGAGAACATTTGAATATGAAATATTCAATTCTTTGCATACGAATTCTATAAAGTTTCGCCCTCGCTTCCTTATCGCTTTCTTCGATGATGGCATCGGGATAAAAGTTAGATTTGCAATATCTCCTTTATAGTTCTCTAAAATATGTTGCATAGAATCGATTATCAAAGTATCAGCGCTTCTTTGATTCGCTTCCTTTGCGGCAACCAATATTCGAGCCGCGATTGGTGAATAGAGAATTGATGATGTTACGGGAAGAGTATCAACATGAGTTCTAAAAATATGTGGATGCCACGAAAGGCGACATTGTGAACAAATTGTTAGACCTAATTGCATGCAGCCGATACATCGTTGAGGAAAGATTAGCGCTGAGAGTTCTTGAATCAACTTCATAGAGAATTATTTCGAGCACAACGGTACTAGAAAAAATTCTTCGAATAGTTGTGGATACTACGTCGTTGGTTTGAGTGTTATTAATCGTGCTTCAATACTTGAACCTTCTTGGCGCGGAAGGGTGAGTACGAAATGAGCGCCGTATCGTGGGCGTCCCCATGCTTCTAATTCTCCATTATGCAAACGTGCATCCTCTAGCGCTATTGAAAGCCCTAACCCAGTTCCTCCGCGAACGCGTGCGCGCGATGGATCAGCGCGCCAGAATCGATCAAATACTCGGCTCAGCAGATGTGGTTCAATTCCAATTCCATAGTCACGCACCCCAACTGCCACATCATGCTCAGAGTGAGCAATTGTGACTTCAATTGGTTTACCGTTGGCATGATCTATTGCATTGGTTAGCAAATTGCGAAGAATACGTTCGACTCTTCGAATATCTGCATTGAGCATAATTGTTTCATTGGGCACTAATAAGACCATCGAAGTTGAGTTTTCTGATGCGACTAAGGCCAAATCTTCAATGCAACGTTTAGCCAAAGTGACAATGTCAAAATCAACACCTTCAAGAACTGCTACTTCTGCATCAAATCTACTTACTTCAAGTAAATCTTCTAGAAGGCGCTCGAATCTATCGAGTTGAGCAACTAGGAGCTCTGCAGAACGCGAAACATTGGGATCGAAAGATTGGCGAGCACTATGAATGATTTCTGATGCCATTCGTAAGGTAGTCAATGGTGTGCGCAATTCGTGAGAAACATCTGAAACAAAACGCTGTTGAACTCTTGAAAGGTTTTCAAGGCGAGCAATCTGCTTTTGAAGAGATTCTGCCATCTCGTTGAAAGCATTTCCTAGGATGGAAATTTCATCACGCGAATGAACATCCATTCGTTGGTGAAAATCACCACTTGTAAATTCTGTTGCGATTCGAGCAGCTTCTCGAACGGGTCTTACTACTTGCCTTACTACAAGCCATGTAATTAGCCCAATAAGAAGTATCAACGCAAAACCTGTGAGCAAGAGTGAGCTACGAATGAGCTCTAGTGTTGTTTTTTGATTTTCTAAGGAGATTAGAAGATAGATCTCGTACTGACCCGCATTTGGTACAACGACCTTATTACCTAGAATAATTGCTGGACTCAAAGAATTTCCAGGATATGCAAAATTTATATATTTCCATCGAATCTCTGAAGATTTCCGCACTTGAATCTTTAGTGTCTCTGGGATTGAATTTTTTTCTAAAAATTCAGACTTAATTTCGTAGTCAAATTTTGATACCTGCTGTCCAGGACTTTTTAGAAATGCAATCTGTCTCGCATTTTCTGCAGTTCCAAGACTTGTAGCAGAGGTAATTACATCATTTATAACTGAGCGAATAATTGGTTCGGCTTCACCTTGCGCCAGAGCTAATCGGTATTGGGCATTGAAGAAGGTTGAGCGCGCTTCGATTATTGCTGAGTCAAGGTTTACTTGTTTTACACCTTTTGAGAGTTGATTATTTAGCGCAGAGCCAGTCAGCCAAACTACTGATAATGAAAGCAATACTGTTGAAAGAATCACGCGAAATGCTAGAGAGCTACCTAGTCGAAAGTTCGCTCTTTGCATTTTATGAATGTACCAATGCTCCTGCTTTGTAACCAACTCCACGTACCGTTACAACAATTTCAGGGTTTTCTGGATCATGTTCGATCTTCGAACGTAATCTCTGTACATGCACATTGACTAGGCGTGTATCCGTGGAATGGCGATAACCCCAAACTTCACTCAGAAGAGCATCTCGAGTAAATACACGTCCTGGCTCTTTAGCAAGGGCGACGAGTAAATCAAATTCGAGGCGGGTCAGTGAAATCACTTTATTACCACGAAGCACATGGTGAGCCTGAACATCTATTGAAAGATCACTAATTGCGAGTAACCCCACGATATCTGAATTCGTGCGGCGAAGACGTGTTTTGATTCGCGCGATTAGTTCTGAGGGATGGCGGAAAGGTTTGACCATGTAATCATCTGCCCCTGCTTCAAGGCCAAGAACCACATCGTGGGTATCACCTTTTGCAGTCAACATGATGATTGGAACCATTGATTCTGCTCGAATCAATTTACATACTTCGATTCCATCGATACCCGGAAGCATGACATCGAGTAGTACTAAATCTGGTGGATTATTTCTAAAGAGTTCGAGAACTTCATCCCCGCGGCCAACTAAATCAACATCAATTCCAGCACCGTTGAGAACGATACTAAGCATTTCGGCAAGGTCCTGATCGTCATCGACGACCATAACCAGAGTCATTGTTAGCTACCGTGTTCCCACGAGTTCAAGTAAAGATCCTGAGCTGGTGTTAGTACATCGATGTGACCACCCATGCTAAGGAGCTTGAGTTTTGCAACTTCCTTATCGATATATGTTGGAACTTCATGTAATCCTGGCTTGAGATTCTTTGCCTCTTGAACAAGATATTCAGCAGTGAGTGCCTGATCAGAGAAAGACATATCCATAACTGATGCAGGGTGACCTTCAGCTGCACCAAGGTTTACCAAACGTCCTTCTGCAATAAGAAGTAAGCGACGGCCATCAGAGAGTACGTACTCATCCGTTTGGTGGCGCATCTTTGCATTCTTGCTCTTTGCATTCTTTTCAAGCCATGCAACATCGATTTCAATATCGAAGTGGCCAGAGTTAGCCATGATTGATCCATCTTTCATTACTGCGAAATGCTCATCGCGAAGTACGTCGCGGTTACCAGTTACAGTAATAAAGACATCGCCAACTTTAGCTGCGTCAAGCATTGGCATAACGCGAAATCCTTGCATCATTGCATCAAGTGCCTTAGTTGGATCAATTTCAGTAACGATTACATCTGCACCCATACCCTTTGCGCGCTCTGCAACACCTTTACCGCAATATCCAAAGCCAGCTACTACAACAATTCGACCAGCAAGTAGGAAGTTTGTCGCACGAAATACTGCATCGAGAGTGGACTGACCTGTTCCATAACGATTATCGAACATATGCTTTGTATCTGTGTCATTGACAGCAATCATTGGAAAACGAAGTGCGCCCTCTTTTGCCATCTGGCTTAGACGGATAACTCCTGTTGTTGTCTCTTCGCAACCACCTGTGATATTTGGAATCAATTCTTGACGTGTTGTGTGAAGTGTATTTACTAGGTCGCATCCATCATCGAAGACTTGGTGTGGTTCGATATCAAGGGCCGCATTGAGGTGTGCGTAATAACCATCGCGATCAACTGCATTACGAGCAAATACGCTAATGCCATATTCGTGAACTAGAGCTGCTGCTGTGTCATCTTGAGTTGAAAGAGGATTTGATGCACAGAGTGCAATCTCAGCACCGCCTGCTTTGAGTACGCGCATCAAGTTTGCGGTCTCTGTTGTTACGTGCATGCATGCAGCAATGCGAATACCAGCAAATGGTTGTGTCTTTTCAAAACGTTCGCGAATTTGGGCAAGCACAGGCATATTGCGCTCTGCCCACTCGATGCGCTTGCGCCCTTGGGCAGCAAGAGTTGCATCAGCAATTTCGTGACGTGGAATAGTGGCGGTTACAGGTACATTCACAATCGTTCTCCTCTTGGTCAGGGAGATAGGTTACCGTCCCGCGTGCGAAAGAGCGCGTTTACAGCGTCTACTTACCCTTGATTGCCTTGAGAACCTCGTCACGTACCTTCTCCATACGTGCCTGCGTCTTCGCTTCTACATTGAGGCGCAGCAGTGGTTCTGTATTTGATGAACGAAGATTGAACCACCAGGTATCGCCATTGACGCTCAAGCCATCAAGATGATCAATCTCGACCTCAGATTGAGAACCATATTTTGCTTCGATTTTTTTCATCTCTGCGGCAGCATCGGAAACGACTGAATTTATTTCACCACTTGATACATATCGTTGATACGGCTTTAGTATTTTTGATATCGATGCATTACTAGAACCAACTGCCGCAATTGCATGCAGAGCCGCTAACGCTCCAGAATCTGCGCGCCAAAAATCTTTGAAATAAAAGTGTCCTGAGTGCTCGCCGCCAAAAATCGCTCCACTGTCAGCCATCATTTTTTTGATATATGAATGACCAACTCGACTTCGCAATCCCTTGCCACTATTTTCTTCAACAACTTCGAGAACAGCTCTAGATGAAATCAAGTTATAAATTATTGTTGAACCTGGAACTCGCGCCAATTCTCTTGCTGCAACTAGGCACGTTAGATCCGAGGGATTTACTATCTCGCCGTTTTCATCAACTAAGAAGCAACGATCAGCATCACCATCAAATGCAAGACCTAAATCAGCTTTATTTTTTTTCACAGCCTTCTGCAAATCTTTAAGATTCTTTGGATCAATTGGGTTTGCTTCATGGTTTGGAAAAGTTCCATCAAGTTCAAAATAGATTGGGATTAATTCAACATTGAGACGCTCAAATATCGCAGGAGCCGTATATCCAGCCATTCCATTTCCAGCATCAACAACAATTTTGAGTCGACGTATCTCTGACATATCGACTGAAGACAATAAATAATCGACATATTCCGTGAGCATCTCAACTTCTTTTTCAAGCCCTATAGAACGGATAAACATGGGCGAACCTTGGCGTACAAAGTTTTCAATGGTTAGTAATCCGGACTCTTTACCAATTGGGCGTGCTCCACTGAGGCACATCTTTATGCCGTTGTATTCGGCAGGATTATGGCTTGCAGTAAACATTGCCCCAGGAAGATTAAGTTTTCCTGATGCGAAGTACAACATATCTGTTGATGCCAATCCGATTCGATTTACATCTAAGCCTTGAGAAGTAACTCCAGCTGAAAATGCATCTGCCAAAACTGGGGACGATGGACGCATATCTTCACCGATAACAACTGATCCAGGTTCACGTTCTTGTTGCAAGAATCGAGCAAATGCAACGCCTGTTGCAAAGGTGAAATCTGGTGTTATTTCAGAATCAACTAAACCGCGAATATCGTAGGCTTTAAATATTGAAGGAATCTGATTAGTGCTCATTATTAATAATTGGTGGGTACAGCGCGCAAGTGACCACGTCGACCAATATTGGATTGCACGTTCGAATTAGAAATAGTCGATTCATCTTGTGTATTCGCATTTGCCGCTTCACGCACTGCATCAGCAATGACCATGAGATCGTCATCGGTGGGTCCACTCAAATCTTGATTAATTTCTTGTCGTATGACATTCCACCCTTGTGGAACCGTTAGGCGCTGGCCATGGGCTACACAAAGATCATAAGAATGTGGTTCAGAAAAAGTTGCAAGAGGACCAAGCACTGCAGTTGATTCTGCATAGATATAAGTAAGGGTCATGGTTGCTGCTGAGCGACAACTCACTCGCGAACAACTTCTACCTAACTTTGCCTGTGACGCCATACCTCAAAGATTAGTGGGGTAGCCGATTATTAGGGATTCAAGACACGAATATTCGAAAGTGGAATTGAAGCTTTTGTAAGAATGCTTCCTGGCGTCAATGGAATATAACCATAACCATTCACAGAGCTAACTAAGGCTCCCCCTGTGACGCCCTTATTTGTCTGAGCGATTGTTACCACTCGCGCATTATTTGGCACTCGCCATGTTGCAATATCGCTTGCCTTCACTTGAATAATCTTATGTTTTCCATTTGAGAATCGTGTATCAAGAGTTACATCAATTTTATCCCCTGCAAATACTAATAATGGAGTCAGGCCAGAAACCGCGATTGACATTTCTTGTAAAGGTGCGGCTGGGGTACTCCAAAGAAAATCACTTCGTCCCGAAACCACAACTTTTGAGAAGATAGATGAAACTACTGGTTCATCCGAAGTTATCCGAAGAGCAAATGCGCGTGCGGGCACATTAGGTACGATCCTAAATTCTGCAACAATTCCTTTTTTGATTACACGTTGACTTAGCCCTACTGGAGTGAATCGTCCATCAGCAGATAAAATTTCTACCGAGATTCTTGCATCGAGTTGGCCAGGTGCTAGGACGCGCAGTACATATTCAGCCTTTGCGCCTCTATTATTTCTTGAACTTTGATTTGGTATTGCTGGTATCACTTGGACCTTGGCAACATCTTCAACAGAATTGACCATATCTCCGCCCAGGCTGCGCAATCCTTTACCGCGTTCATCAACTACAAAAGCATTGACGCGACCTGCACGAGCTGAAACATTTATTACTAACTTTGATTCACCTGGTGCTAGTGAATCTAGACCTTGGGCACTATACGTACGTGCAGGAATTGTAAGAACTTTAATTGCTTGTGCACCTGATTCACTCCATACCGAAACATCGATGATCGCCTCGCTCAAACCACTATTTACTATTAGGAGTCGGCCTTTACTAGTGATATCGGCAGTGCCGCCAACAAACCATTGTGAAGATATCGGCCCCGAACAAATAGTTGCTCCAGCCCAGCTTCCACTTCTACTCTGCCAAATTGTTGGTGTTACACCCACTGCATCAATGAGAACTGCATCTTTAGTTATTGGAAGCCGAGCAAATCCAGTGGGTGACATCGTAGTTTTCTTACTCGCGACATATCGATACTTTGTTTTTACCCCTGAAACCGAAACTTGCGAAGCCAAGCCGGGAAGAGTTGGCGGACAGACAACAACTGGATAATTCTTTGTATAGCCACTTGAGAAAACCGAATTGTCTAGGTAATTACTGCTCACTAAAACTATGGCCAGAAGTGAGATGACGAGTGCAGGACGGCGAAATTTCATGCAAGCTCCTTCTCTGAAATTTGCGACTTACGACGCCCGGCTGGAAGAGCAAGAACGATCACACTCACAAGAAAGATAAATTGCAGCGACAATAGGCCTCGACGAGTAGTTCCATCGTGAATTAAAGAAAACTCACCACCTGAAAGTGCAGTAAAGGTTGGTAGCCCATTTTCATTCTTACTTCGTTCTAAATATTGTCCATCTTTGAGCACTCTCCACGAGCTGCTGTAATTTTCAGTCAGCGTGAGCGTTCCCGGCCCAGGCAAAGATGCTCGAACACCGATTTCTCCACTATCTAAGTTCTGTCGTTTTCCATTTGAATCAGTAAAGATTAATCTGCCAGTTGCACCCGAGACTTTCCAGATGATTCCAGCATTCGTTGCCGATGTTCGCGTAAAGCCACCCAAACCATCAATCGCGCGGATAACATCTTCATTAGCGGGATTTTTTACGAATATATATTTGATTCCATACCGTGAAAGAAGTTCACTCGTCGATAATCCCGATCCATCGATTAGATCTCTAACTGCAGTATCAATAGCAGCGACGGTATTGGGAGAAACATCTGGGTCGCCCAAGAAGAGTTCTTTACCTCTTGAAATAGAGAACTGCAATTCATTTTCTCCGCTGACCCTTACCTGTCTAATAACTAGAGTCTTTGTGCTCTTCTCTACACCTAGGAATGCAGGGATCACAGTGACTTTATTACTTCTCACTGTCGAGTCTGCGCCAGCGCCCGATGTCCAAAAAATTGCACTTGTTGCATAGAGTGCAGTCACAACGAGTAGGAGTGCCGCTAAGTAGTGCCTGTGATGGAGATGAGACGATCGAAGTACATCTCGCAATTTATCAAGAATTATTACTGCACAAATCCCTGAAGCAAGAGTTGCACACGCGATAAAAGTTCCAACCCAAATCTTTACCGATGAAGAATTCCCGTGTACTGAAATTGAAAGCGATGATAAAACGGTTCCTGCGAGTAAAATTACAAATCCAACTTCAGCAACTCTCCTAGCGCCGCTAGAAGAAAATAGAGCAATAAGTAGAATTAGCAATATAGGGCTGATGATCCACCAAGGTATCGAGCCCGATCCGCCCGGATTTCCAATTAGAGCAAGATTTGGTCCTCCACCAGAAAAAGCAATGCCTGGCTCACTAAGAAAACGCACAGGGTGAAGAATCGCTTCAAAAGAATATGGTGAATTGATCAAAAATGGAGCAATGAGTAAAGCAAAGCGCTTCTTTAGTCGTTCTCTGAAAGAAATATTCTTTTTATAATCCTTAAGAATTGCATATGCAACGACAAAAATCGAGATGATAAAGAATGAGAGTGAGAAGGCAAAAATTACTGCTGCAAGCAAGGAGATAGCCCAAATACGGCGCCAGGAGTACTCGTCAATACTCTCCCATTTTCCAAGAGTCATAATGAGCAGTGGCAAGAGAATTATTACGGTGATGGTTCCGAGTCGTCCAGAATTTATCGAAGCAATTGAAACAGGCGAGATTGCATAAAGAAGTGCACAAATGGTTGCAAGCCATCGGTTTTTAGTAAATTGCGCAAATAGATGAAAACTCGATATCACCATTAGGAGAGGCGCAAGTAGAAAGAAGAGAGTAATAAGTAGTCCACTTTTTCCAAAGAGTATCGTCGATAGCGCTGCAATTATCGCCACCCATGTTGGTGAAGCGCTTGTGCTTCCCATTCCTACCTGATGCCATGATTCAAGATAACTGCGCCATAAGTCCATAGCGCTCTCGGGGGTTGCAGGCAAAGCTCCACCAACTAATGAGCCAAATCGATTACGTGACCAAATGATTGTGAAGAAAAGAATCAGTAACGTTGCCAACAGTTGTGGTTTTCTAAATAGTGAACTCCATTTTGCACTTGCCATCGGAACCAACAAATCTTCATCTTCATTAATTTCTATTGATGAAGAACTTAGCTCAGTCGTTGTTGGTAATAAACGCTCACGGATTGATACTGCGATATTGCTCGCCGATAGTCTCAATTGCGACCAACGCGGTGGAATATAAGAAGCCACCACTCGCGCAGAAATCATTCGAGTTTTCTTTCGGGCTTTACGGGCGCTAAGAATTGTGTCTGGTCGGATTAGTAGAGTCGTAACTGCCAAGAGCTCATCGCCTGCATAACCTGGTAATTTTGCTATGAGATAAACAACCGCGCGGCCAATGGCAGAACCTAATAGTTGTAGGGAGAGCCATGGCAGGAGCCACCAAGAAGAATTCGCAAGTAATACATATGCTGCATTTCTGCGATCAAGCAAGAGCGGTCTATGTAAAAGTGCGCCATCAACATCAATCGAGCGACGCTCTGTTGCCGATGCTTGTGCATGAAATGCCACAGCATCGGTAACCACTATGACTGAATGTCCAGCTACTCGAGCGCGCCATCCAAAATCGACATCGTCGCGAAATAATGCAAGTTCTGAATCAAATCCGCCAAGTTCTTCAAATACATCTCGCCGAATCAGCGCTCCTGCAGTGCTGACAGATAAAACTTCACTTATGCCATCACGCTGGCCTTGATCATATTCATTTTTTTCTAGTCCAGTCCAGCGAGCGCCATTTCCAGCAATGCTGACACCAACTTCTAATAAATGTGTTCGGTCATGCCATCCAAGTAATTTTGGTCCTGCCATTACAACTTGAGGGCGATCAATAACTGCTTCTAACAATTTCTCGAGAGCGTTCTGTGTTGGTGCGCAATCGTCGTGCAATATCCACAACCATTCATGAGCACCAGAAACAATTGCAGGAAGTTTTTCGACACCTTGTGCAATTGCACTTCCAAAACCTAAATCGCGAGGCGCGGTGAGAGTGGGAATCCTTGCACCTTTGAGAAGTTTGGGCGATGCATCAATTGAACCTGTATCAATTGCAATGATTTGATCAGCACTTCTACTCTGCGATGCAATCGATGCAACAACTTCTGGTAACCACAAAGCACCATCGTGTACGACAAGGATTGCAGTTACGCGATGTAAATCAATCGCGATTTTTTCAGCCATAGTCTTTAGCCTTTCGGCTAAGTGCCTATGCTGATCGGCGCTTTAGACGACGGCGTTCGCGTTCGGAGAGTCCACCCCAAATACCGAAACGTTCATCGTGTGCCAGTGCATATTCCAAACATTGCGAACGAACATCACATGAAAGGCATACGCGCTTTGCTTCGCGAGTTGAGCCACCTTTTTCTGGAAAGAATGCCTCAGGATCTGTCTGGGCACAAAGAGCGCGTTCTTGCCATGAAAGCTCAATGCTCTCACCGCTCTCTAATTTGATAGTAGGTCCACTAGTAATACCTGCTTGGGGATTAGCTTCAGGTCGGATCGGCATTCCGATTCTCCTTGCGAGCTTTGGGTCTTTTCCCTGTTGGAAAAAACCTTCTAGAGGTGAATTACACGCTTGTAACTCCCGTAAGTCAAGTCATAGAGCAAACTATTGTCAGAAAATCACGCTCAGAATCTCACGAATCAGAGATTTAATGAAGATATTTCCCCTTTTTCGCAATAACTACCCGAAATGTGAGAATTTTTCTCAACTTTTGTCCCTGAGGCGATAAATGAATCTGTAATCGATGCACCTTCTCCGATTACTACATCGCTACCAATAATCGATCCATCAACTATCGCGCCAGCTCCAATTATTGAGCCCGAACCTATGGCGCTAGCCCCTGAAATTGTGGCACTGGCATCAATGCGCGCACCATCCATGACCACAGATTCTCGTGAATGGCTCACTACCTTTGCGCGAAGAAGTGCAGGTGCATCTGCCACTCCGCTTACTAAATCACGTGAGCCTTGCATGAGTGCTTTAGGAGTTCCAATATCTAACCAATAACTCTGATCTACATATCCAAATACTTTTTTACCAGATGACACTAAATGCGGGAATGTTTCGCGCTCAATACTCACAACTGTCTTTGGTGCGATTTCATCAATGACGGATGGAGTAAAAACATAACATCCTGCATTGATTGTATTAGTTGGAGGGTTTTCCATTTTTTCAAGAAATGCGGTGACTCGTCCATTTGAATCCATTGGTACGCATCCATAGGCGCGAGCATCTTCAACATTAGTGAGGTGCAATGTTACATCTGCGCTATTTTTTTCATGAAAATCTATTTGACCACGCAAATTATGTGAACTCAGTACATCGCCATTGAATATGACAATAGATTCATCTCTGCCAAGCAAATCTGCAGCATTTCGAATCGCTCCCCCAGTTCCAAGAGGTTCCTTTTCGACGGCATAAAGTAACTTCATTCCAAATTCTGAACCATCTCCAAAATATGGAATAAAAACTTCTGATAAATAAGAAGTCGCTAAGACAACTGTTGTGATTCCTGCGCTTCGCGCCATGGCTAGCTGATGCTCAGTAACTGGTAGGCCCGCCACTGGGAGCATTGGTTTTGGCGTATGGCGAGTCAGTGGCATAAGGCGCGTTCCAAAGCCACCAACTAGAAGTATTCCAACTGCCATGACTATTTGACTGCACTTTCAATTCGTTGTACTGCATCTGAAATCTGTTCATCTGTTGCAGTAAGTGCAACACGGATATGGGAGGCACCTTTTTCACCGTAGAAGGATCCTGGCGTTGCTAATATTCCTAATTCTGCTAGCCAGGCAACACTCTTCCAAGCATCTTCATTTCGAGTACACCAGATGTATAGGCCTGCATGTGAATACTCAATAAAAAATCCAGCCTTCGTAAGCGCCGGTCCAAGTAGCGCACGACGCTTGTTATATCTTGCGCGTTGTTCGCCAACATGTGTTTCATCACTGAGTGCTACGACCATTGCATTCTGCACAGGCAGAGGAACCATCATTCCCGCATGCTTGCGGAACTCGCGGATTGTGGCGATTAGTTTTGCATCACCGATAAGGATTGCACCGCGATAACCAGCCATTGAAGATCGCTTCGAAAGTGAATGGACAGCGAGTAGATTTGTATTCTTTCCTTGCGCAATTGCAAGTAGCGAGCGCCCTTGTGCAGAATCACCAAAATCTAAGTAACACTCATCTGAGACTAAAGGTGAATTATTCTTTTGAGACCAGTTGATTGCGCTCGCAATTTCACCATCGGTATGCACTTGCCCTGTTGGATTTGATGGAGAATTTATCCAGGCTAAATCAGCATCAGGCCAATTTTTTGCATCAATCGGGACTGTAATTGCTTGCGCGCTAGCAATAATGGCGCCAACGTTATAAGTCGGATATGCAACTTCTGGAATCAAGACTTTCTTTGATTGCAGAATTGTTGGAAGCCATGCAACCAATTCTTTGGAACCGATTACTGGTAATACATCAAAGTCGCCAGTCGCGCCTAAATGATTGAGCGCCCAACTTCTCATCGCCTCACGTAGCTCTGGAGTTCCAGCCGTTACTGGATATCGGGGAGAATTTGAAGACTCGCGAAATTTGTTCTGTATAAATTCTGGAGTTGAATCAACTGGAGTACCTTGCGAAAGATCGATAATTCCGCCTGCATGTCCTCGCGCAATCTCTCCATAAGGAGCGAGTGCATCCCAGGGAAAATCTGGAAGTGAGGAGCGCAAAAACTTTTACTCGCTCTTGGGTGGAAGTGCTACAACCTCTGAGTGATCACTGTTGACGAGGCCAACTTTGCCTGCACCACCTGGTGAGCCAATCTCAACGAAGAATTCTGTATTGACCTTTGTGAAATCTTTCCACTGTGATGGCACATCATCTTCGTAATAAATCGCTTCAACTGGGCACACTGGCTCGCAGGCGCCGCAATCAACACATTCGTCAGGTTGGATGTAGAGCATGCGATTGCCTTCGTAAATACAGTCCACAGGACATTCTTCGATGCAGGACTTATCTTTCACATCGACGCATGGCTCGGCAATCACGTAGGTCAAGGTAGGGCTCCTTCATTGTCAGTAAATAACTCCCTGATTCTAATCACAAAGTAGAAGAAGGTGCGAGATGAGGCTGGGCGATTATCGTTATCTCATGAAGTGGACTGGCGCTACGGGGTTGATGGATCACATTGGTAAGCGCCTTACTATCCGTCTGCACGAAGCTAGTGGTGGCTACAGAGATATCGTCGGAATACTGGAATCGCCATCAACGCTTCGCCACAAAGATGGTCGCGAAATCACATTCTCTCAGAATGAGATTGCGATATATCGCGAGATTATTCCCCTTTCAAAAAGCGCTGGGAGAGGTGCGCCACTTTCGATTCGAATAGTTGAACTTGAAAAGTTGCTTAATTCAACATGGAGTGCGACCGAACAGATTATGCATGGGCAATGGTTATTACGAGCCAGTGGCAAATACACAATGCGAGCTAATTCTGTATTACCTCAAGGCGCGCCCCCATTTGGTGAACCTGAAAAACATATTGACGAGGCAATCAAGGATGTAATCACTTTTTATGCAGATCGCAACCTTGAGCCCATTTTCCACCTGCCCTTACCTTTGTACCAGGAATTGTTCAATTATTTATTGGTGAATGGATGGAAAGAAAAACTTAGAGTACAAGTGCAAGTTATTGACATACCAGTTTCAGAGATTAATTCAGATTTAGTTCTTGAAGTCAGTACTATATGTAATCCTGAATGGCTTTTAGTGCAAGGTGATGAAAAATTATTGGATCTGATGGATAAAACCCAATCGCGTTATTATATTTTGAAAAAGCAGAATACTGCCCTTGCCGTTCTTCGTGCCGGAATACATGAAGACTGGGCGGTGATCTCACGTCTATTTGTGAAGCCAGAATATCGGGGTCTCAAATTTAGCCAGGAATTAATGCACTTGGTATTTCGCGATCTCCGTTTAGCGGGAATTACAAAGGCTGCTCTTCAGGTTGATGTATCTAATGAGGCAGCGATTGCACTTTATAAGAGCTTAGGTTTTAGGAAACATCACGAATATTCGTATGTGATACAAAGTAGCGAGACTTAGTATGCGCCTTTCAATGTATGACACTGCAAGTCGAGAAGTTCAAGAAATTGCGCCAGGTAAAGACTCGATTTCGATGTATTGCTGTGGTCCTACTGTTTATAGAGATGCCCACGTGGGCAATCTGCGCACTTTCATACTCTCGGATTTAATACAACGCACTCTCAAGCTTCAAGGATCTACAGTCAAGCTAATTCAAAACATCACTGATGTTGGTCATATGGCAGATGACGTAACCGTTGAAGACAAGGTATTGCAGCAAGCAAAAAAAGAGAATATCGATCCCTTTGAAATTGCCCGTAAATACGAAGCGAAATTTCATTATGATTTAGCACTACTCAATATCGAGCCTGCCGCTGCATATCCTCGTGCAAGCGAAACTATCGACTTGATGCAAAAGATGATTTCAACACTTATTGAAAACTCTTTTGCCTATGTTGGTTCAGATTCAAATGTGTATTTTTCAGTAAAATCATTTACAAGTTACGGTGCAATTAGTGGAAACAGAATTGATTCTCTTCAGCCCGGCCACAGATATGAATACACCGATGAAGGCGGAAAACTTTTCCATGCTGATTGGGCGCTATGGAAAAGTGCTGGAGAGCGAACACAAATGATCTGGGATTCCCCCTGGGGACCTGGATTTCCTGGTTGGCATATCGAATGCTCTGCGATGTCAATGGATCTCTTAGACAATCATGTCGACATACATGTAGGCGGAATTGATTTACGTTTTCCTCATCATGAGAATGAGCGAGCTCAATCAAATGCTACAACTCAGAGTGAGAGCGTTGCTCTTTGGGTACACGGAGAACATCTACTTTTCGAAGGTAGAAAGATGTCAAAGAGTGCGGGAAATGTAATCCTGCTATCAGATATCACTGCCAGAGGTATAGACCCCTTGGCGCTTCGACTAGTAACACAAGAGAACCGCTATCGATCACAAATGGATTTGACCTGGGATTCCATTGAATCAGCATCCATTACTCTCAAAAGATGGCACAAAAAAATGGAACTCTGGGGTTCAAGTTTGATTGTTAAGAAAGATGAAGAAATATTCTTATCATTGATGAATGATCTTGATACACCGCGTGCTATTCAAAGAATGCGCATAATTGAACGAGATGTAACTATGAGTGATGAAATGAAGCGAGCAATATTTCTTTATGCGAATCAAGTCTTAGCATTGGGTTTAGAAGTATCTAAGTCATTTTTAGTACTTCCTGAAAATTGTGAGGCCTTACTTGCGGAGCGAGAAATTGCAAGATCTAGCAAGGATTGGGCAAGAAGTGATGCGCTTAGAGATGAACTTGCAGAATTAGGAATTCTTGTTAGCGACACTTCCCAAGGGCAAGAATGGGATTTTCTCTAAGGCGTAATAGCAACGGCTGTAAAAATTGCAATAAATCCGATGTTGATGAGAGCGCTTCCAAGAGCATCGGCCTGGATTAGAATTTCGTTACTAAGTCCTGGAGTGCCGCCCCGCATAACAATAATTACCCACACACATCCAGCAATAACTTTCAAATATCTTCTACCCCATGATCGCCCGATTGCCCAGATTCCTGCCATTGAAGAGATTAGAGCAAAGAGAAATCCAAAAGGTGGCAAGACCAAGTGCAATAAAATTGAACCAAGTGCCAGCAATGCTCCGATAATTATCGAATAAATGACTCTCATCTATAAAATCACGCCTGCAAAAAGATCTGTTTCGCGCCCTTGGTCATTGAAAGGTTCTGCTTTATCTCCTAGAACGAGTGTGTAGTACTCATCTCCCCAAACTTGTAACCCAAGATTATTTGAGAGAGCAAAAAATGGACCATCGGTTGAAATTTGAGTCTCATGCGCCTTCATGGCATCCAATTTATTTTGTACATAATTTTCACCATTAATAAGCGCTGTTACAAATTTGTCATCTTTAGCAAATGGAAGATCATCTACGCTTTCGGCTCCAAAGAAGTCAGAACCTAACTCCTTCATCTTTTTCATACTCTCTTCAAGTACAGATTTTGGCATCGTATTCCAATAAACTTTCTGTACCTTCCATTGATCTGCAAGTTCAACTGCGCGCATTGCAACGCGATGAGCTTGAATATGGTCTGGATGCCCGTATCCGCCTATTTCATCGTATGTAATAAGAACATGCGGTCTTACTTCATGAATTATTTTCACAAGAAGTTTGGCTGCAGTATCTAGATCTGCTTGCCAAAAAACATCAGGGCGCTTATTTGGCTCAGTATCCATCATGCCGCTATCTCGAAAACTCTTCTCAGGTGCTCCAAGAAAACGAAAATCAGTAATCCCGAGTGCTTGCATTGCATTAGCTAATTCAACTTCGCGATGCTTGCCCAAGCCATCTTCTGCTCCACTGGCAAGATGAGCCAGAGTCGGTACTAGAACTTCACCTTCTTCTCCGCGCGTACAGGTAACGAGGGTTACTTGCGCACCTAAATCTGCATAAAGAGCCATTGTTGCGCCATTATTGATTGTTTCATCATCGGGATGTGCGTGAACTAATAGCAGTCGAAACCCTTCATACGAATCGCGCATTTTCTTCTTTCGTCGATATTAGTAAATCGGCAGTGATGGGTCTATTTGTTTTACCCATGCTACAACTCCACCGCTGACATGTGTCGCATCACTAAAGCCTGCATTTTTTAGCACCGCCAAACATTCAGCTGATCTAATGCCCGATTTGCAATGCAAGATGATCGGTCTATCTTGCGGCAATGTCGCAAGTGCGCTTCCATCAATAAATCCTTGCTTAGGTATGAGGGAGGCACCAGGAATTTTTACGATATCCCATTCACTTGGTTCGCGAACATCAATCAAAAAGAATTTTTCATGACTATCCATTTTCTCTTTTAACGTCGTAACAGAGATGGTTGAATCTTTGACAGCCATCTCAGCTGCATCTGTTAGTACTCCACAAAATGCTTCATAGTCTGGCAAGAGTGCTTTTTGAGTTGGGTTATCTCCACACAATGGACAGTTAGGGTCTTTGCGAACCTTTATCTTTCGATATGACATCTCGAGTGCGTCATAAATCATGAGAGAACCAATAAGTGGCTCGCCAATACCTGTAATTACTTTGATCGCCTCTGTGGTTTGAATCGAACCAATAGATGCACACAGAACTCCGAGTACGCCACCTTCTGCGCAACTTGGCACCATACCTGGTGGAGGTGGCTCTGGATAAAGGCATCGATAACAAGGTCCGTATTCGGCCCAAAAAACACTTGCTTGTCCATCAAAACGATAAATAGATCCCCATACATATGGCTTCTTCAAAAGTACGCAAGCATCGTTGACCAAATAGCGAGTTGCAAAATTATCTGTACCATCAACAATAATGTCGTACTGGGAGAAAATTTCCATGACGTTTGAAGTGTCAAGGCGTAATTCATGAGTAATGACATTTACAAAAGGATTTATTTCTGCAATTTTCTCTTTAGCGCTAAGCGCCTTACTCTTTCCGATATCAGATTGACCATGAATAATTTGGCGCTGCAAATTTGATTCATCAACAGTATCGAATTCTACAATTCCGATAGTGCCTACACCTGCTGCAGCTAAATACATCAGTGCAGGTGATCCCAGTCCGCCAGCTCCTACACATAAGACTTTTGCATTCATAAGTCGTTGTTGCCCTGCCATAGCAAGATCAGGAATTATCAAGTGGCGGCTATAACGACGCACTTCATCAACGGTAAGTGCTGGGCCGGGAGAAACTAGCGGAGGAATTTTCATTATGCGCCATTCTGCCACGCGAAGAGTGGGGACCGCCAATTAGTGGTTGCGAATGATTTGCACTTTCATTAGCGTTTTATCGCAATGGGGCTCTACCATTACTCCGATGACAAGCACACAAGAGCACAAGGACGATATCCCTAAGGATAAGGCTCGCCTTCCCCGTGATGAGAGACGCGCAATTTTGCTCTCTGCAGCACTTGAGGTTTTCACAGCTGCTGGTTATCACGCCGCAGCAATGGATGAAATTGCAGATCGCGCTGGAGTGAGCAAGCCGGTTCTCTACCAACATTTTCCATCAAAGCTTGATCTTTATTTGGCGGTACTCGATGTTCACATCGACTCATTAGTTTTTGAAATTCAGAAAGCCATAGCCTCTACGCCAGATAATGCAAGTCGAGTGCGTGCAACAGTTGTTGCATATTTTGCATTTATTGAAAGTGAGGGTGAAGCATTTCGCCTCCTTTTTGAAAGTGATATGAGTGTTGAGCCAGCAGTGCGCGAACGACTAACGCGAATGACCTATGACTGTGCCGCTGCAGCAAGTGCCGTTATTTCAGTTGATACTGGCCTACCAAAAGAGGCTGCAATGCTTCTTGGCGTTGGAATGATTGGATATGCCCAAGTTACAGCGCGACATTGGTTAGAGCGCGATAGTAAACTCACTCGCCAGCAGGCTGTTGATTTAGTAGAAAATCTTATGTGGCGAGGTATTTCAGGATTTCCACGTAATCAATAATTTATTCGCGCACAATGCGCGGTAATTGCAGATACTTCTCACCGATAGGATTAGAACTATGACAACTAAGAAGAACCAAGCGAGCCACAATAGCGAAGTACGTATCGCAGTTACATACGTCAGTGGTGACCTCACATTTGAATGCCCCCTCAGCCCTGCTGATATTCGCGCTGCGGTTGCAACTGCACTTTCTTCAGGTAAGCCGCTAGAACTAACAGATATTCGTGGCCACGAAATTATTGTCCCTGCTGACAAAATTGCTTTTGTTGAAGTTGGTAATCCTGCGGCTCGTCGTGTGGGCTTCGGCGCACTCTAAGGTGAGTAAAACTTTTGCTGATCTCCCTCTTCGCCGTGAAACGATAGAAGCACTCAATACTCACGGCTTTACATCACCATTTCCTATTCAAGAGATGGTTCTACCAATCGCACTCAGTGATGGGGATGTAATTGGGCAAGCAAAGACTGGAACTGGAAAAACACTTGCTTTTGGAATTCCTCTCATTGAAAAAGTGATCGCACCACTTGATTCGCAATGGGCAGACTTTGAGAATAAAGGTCTCCCCCAAGTTTTAGTTGTCGTACCAACACGTGAACTCTGTGTGCAAGTAACAAAAGATATTGATGAACTAGCCAATAATCGTGGGATTAGAACGCTTGCAGTCTATGGTGGACGAGCATTTGAGCCACAAATTGAAGCACTCACAAATGGTGTAGAAATTGTCGTAGGAACACCGGGTCGACTTTTGGATTTATATCGTCAGGGCCAACTCAAACTCAAAGAAGTTTCTCGACTTGTACTCGATGAAGCAGATGAAATGCTAGATCTAGGATTTTTGCCCGATGTAGAGAAAATATTTACCAGCACTCCAAAGCGTTCACAAACAATGCTGTTTTCCGCCACAATGCCTGGAGATATCATTGCACTTGCACGCCGCTTCATGAATCAACCAATTCATATTCGCACACAAGATAATGAAGATGAAGGCGCTGTGGTTTCACGCATTGAGCAACATGTCTACCGTGCGCATGCCCTAGATAAGATTGAAATGCTCGCACGAATCCTTCAGGCTGACGGTCGTGGACCAACAATTGTGTTCTGTCGTACTAAGCGAACATGTCAGAAAACTGCAGATGATCTATTAGAGCGTGGCTTCAGGTCTTCGACAATTCATGGCGATCTTGGTCAGGGTGCTCGCGAGAAAGCTCTCTCAGATTTCAAAGCCGGAAAATCCGATGTTCTTGTCGCAACCGATGTTGCAGCACGCGGAATTGATATTGATGGAATTACTCACGTAATCAATTACCAATGTCCCGAAGACGAAAAAACCTATGTCCACCGAATTGGTAGAACGGCTCGAGCTGGCGCAGATGGAATTGCAGTTACATTTGTAGATTGGGATGAACTTGCTCGCTGGAAGATGATTGATGGCGCACTCGCTCTTGGTTTACCCGAACCAGAAGAGACATACTCATCCTCCGAACACCTCTTTGAAGTAATGAAAATTCCTGCAGGAACAACGGGCCGAATAAATAAGGCTAAAGCAGTAGTGGCACCTACAAGAAAAACAGAGCCCTCTAGAAAAACAGAGCCTGCTAAAAAGGCAGAAGTGGCAAAAAAGAGTGAGCGTGTGCGAACTCGTAACAAGAAATTTAAGAGCGAGAGCTAAATTAGTTCTAACTTCTCGAGTAGAGAGTAAGCAAGTTCGCGATAGGCGCTAGCAATCTCACTTTGATTATTGAGAGTAATAACAGAACTCGTATCACTCTGTGCTCTATCAACTAGTTCTGAATCGGGAATCAATGCATCCAAATATTCCATTGAATCATCCCAAGTATTGGCATCACTTCGCATCTCTATCTTGAACCCAAAAATTGATTTATTAGGGGCTATTTTTCTCACCTGATTGGCACCACGAATTGAATGCAGATTTGGAGTTACTGGAATAAGGATCAAGTCAGAGACATCCAGTGCCATTACTAATCTCTGATCAATAGTTGAAGGAGTATCAAGTAGAACTAAGTCGTATTCTTTAGGCAAAGTCTCTAAAAACTTAGTAAAAGTATCAATCTCATGAAGGCTAGAAATCCGTGAATCCGATGGAATAAAGTCGAATCTCTCTGCAACTCTTCTAATCTGAGACTCATTTATT
This sequence comes from Bifidobacterium breve, assembly GCA_945866155.1. Taxonomy (GTDB): domain Bacteria; phylum Actinomycetota; class Actinomycetes; order Nanopelagicales; family Nanopelagicaceae; genus Planktophila. Next base: position 1,731 of record CAMBGL010000001.1, on the reverse strand, counting down.
GGTGCACCTTGCAAGAAATCCGCAAGAGTTGTGCGTTCGGTCTCCAGCCCTAACTGGAATGTCAATGAAGTAGATACATCTAAATCTAAGAGTAGAACTTTCTTTCCATACTCCGCACAAGCAACAGCTAGTGCATGTGCGGTAGTTGTTTTACCTGATCCTCCTGCAACATTTGCAATTGCAACTATCTTGCTCACGCACTTGCCTCAAGGTTCCAGCGAATACGTGCGCTTTTGAAAACTGGTGGCTCAATAATTGCCGAAGGTATAAGTGAAAGAGTCGTCCTAGTCGCCTTCAGAGCAATTGATGTTGCAATTTGTGCACCGGGAAGATTCGGCCAACCATAAAGTGTTCGTGCCCATGCAGGAAGTGATGATGCGGCGAGTGTTGCAAGAGTTGCCCAAGCAGGTGCTGCAGGTGTTGCAAAGCGAACCAATTTAGGCATTGGCGGAATTGATAAAAAGAGAGCAGCACGTTTTGCATCATCAGAGGCACTAAGTTCTGGTCTAATCTCCTTGAAATAGTCTCTGAGTTCTTGCAATGAAATTGGAACATCTGCTGATGGGATACCGACTAATTCGGCAAATGTTCGCATCTGGCTTATGTAAAGGTCTTGCTCGATATCTGATAAATCTAAACCTGAACGCACTGCTGTATCTAGGAATGAATCCACCATTGCCATGTGTACCCACAGCAAATGATGCGGGTCATCTAAACCTAATTTTGTATGAATGGCTCTGACGCGTGATGCAAGTTTATTTGCTTCTTCAACTTCACCGAAAGTTATAGTCGTAACGTAATCGCCTGTGCGTTGTAATCTTCCCCAAGCATCATCTCGAAAATTCGAATGTGCGGCCACCCCTGCCATAGCAACAGGATGTAGTGCTTGCTGGAGCAAAGCGCGTATTCCACCCACTGCCATGGCAGGGTCAGAGTGAATTTTCCAGACAATCGTTGCTGGTGAATATAGACCTGGATCAATCATGATTATGCGCTTATAAAACCACGAATAGAGTCAACAATCATTTGGACTGCAATGGCGGCAAGAAGCAGTCCTGCAATTCGCGCAACAAGTGTTACTCCTGCTTCACGGATTACGCGCAAAATTGTTGTTGAAGAAAGTAGTGCTAGTGCAATAACTACATGAACTGCAACAACAGCGGCAATGAGACCAAAAATATAGGAGGGGGTCGTTGCCTCTTGAACGAAGAGCATTGTCGCAACAATGGCTCCAGGTCCTGCTAGTAATGGAGTTCCAAGAGGCACGAGTGCAACATTTGCATTTTCAGATTTCGAATTTTCGCCACTGCGTCCGGTCAAGAGTTCAAGTGAGATCAGTAGGAGTAGAAGTCCACCTGCACCTTGAAGTGCTTCAATAGAAACATTGAGGTAGGAGAGCATGAATCTACCGAAAAGCGCAAAGACCGAAATAACAATGAGAGAGACTAAGGCTGCCTGCACTGCGAGTTGGCGGCGAACTTTCGCACTTTTATCTGCAACCAAACTAAGAAATATTGGAGTTGCACCTGGTGGATCCATAATCACTAACAGTGTTACGAAAGATTGAATGGTAAATGTTAAAGCGCTAGTTTCGACTAGATTCACGCTTTCACCACCCTTCGCTGATCAGATTCTGATTCTAGTCGATGCCAATGTTCTGGGCTCGTCCAATTTTCAGCTAAAGAATTCATCTTTCCTGTTCCGTGATAATCACTTGAGCCTGTAATTACC